>JACPOH010000241.1 GCA_016185075.1 Aquabacterium sp.
AGATCACCACCTCCATCCTGCAATCGATGAGCAAGTACATCGGCTTTCGCAATGCCGTGCACGAGTCGGTGAAGCTGCTGCCCTACGACCCCGTTGACAACCCCACTGGCGCCGGCATTTACGACGGCGTGTCAGATGTGGTGCAGTTCGCCTTTCCCAATGCACGCCTGGACAGCCGCCTCACGCCCAGCATCACCGTGGCCTCCATCACGATGGGCAACAGCAACAAGTCGTTTGGCAGTTTCGCCATCAACAACATCGACATGCAGGGCACCAAGATCTGGATCTGGGCCCACTGATCGACACGGGGCCCGCTGCGCTCACGAGGCGTCAGACGGGCCTGCGCGGCACCGCAGCCAACAAGGTTCGGGTGTAGTCGTGCTGCGGGGTTTCGAACACCGCCTGCGCCACGCCTTGCTCCACCACCCGCCCCTGCTGCATGACGGCGACGTGGTCCGCCAGATAGGCCACCACGCCCATGTTGTGCGTGATGAACAGCATGCCCAAGCCGAGTTGCTCCTGCAGTTCGCGCAGCAGGTTCAGGATCTGCGCCTGAACGGACACATCCAGCGCAGACGTGGGTTCGTCGCACACCAGCACACGAGGCTCCACCGCCAGGGCGCGGGCAATGGCCAGACGCTGACGCTGACCACCCGAGAATTCGTGCGGGAAGCGGTGGAGTGCATCCGAGCGCAAGCCCACGCGCTCGATCAGCTCGCGGACACGAGCCATGCGTTGATCGGCAGACCAGTCCGGGCGCAAGATCAGCAAGCCCTCTTGCAGGATGTCCTGCACGCGCATGCGTGGGTTCAATGAGGCAAACGGGTCCTGAAACACCATCTGCACGGAGCGGCGGGCCTTGAACAGCGCAGCTGCGTCCATCGCAAACAGATTGTGGCGCCCCTGGCCTGAGCTCAACCAGGCTTCGCCAGACACCTCGATGTGAGGCTGGCCACGCAAGAGCTGCACGATGGCACGCCCCGTCGTGGTCTTGCCACAGCCGGACTCACCGACCAACGCCAAGGTGCGGCCAGCCAGCACCTCGAACGACACATCGGACACAGCCTGAACGACATGGCGCTGACGGAACAGCCCCCCACCCGAGGTGAAGCGCACGTTCAGGCCTTTGACCTCCAGCAGCCGCTCCGGCGCCTGCCTGGCTTTGTCAGCACCCGGCACAGGCGCATCAAGCGGGACGGCCTCGGCGGCAGCCTCGTCAGGCGCCACCGGGAACCAGCAACGCACCACGCTGCCGCCCCCACCTTCCAGCCTTGGCGCCTGGGTCTGGCACGAGGCCTGGGCGCGATCACAGCGCGGCGCAAACCTGCAACCAACAAAGCTTTGCCACAAGGGTGGCACGGTCCCGCTGATGGCCGCCAGCCTTTGGCCGCGCAAAGTCGCATCCGGCAGGGCCTGCAGCAGGCTGCGTGCATACGGATGCCGCGGTTGCTTGAAAAAGCTGACCGCCGGCGCCTCTTCGATGATCTGCCCCGCGTACATCAGTGCCACGCGATGCGCCATGTCAGCCACGACGGCCAGATCGTGGGTGATCAGCAGCAGGCCCAACAGGCGCTCGCTCTGGAGCGCCTTGAGCAGATCCAGCACCTGTTTCTGGATGGTCACGTCCAGCGCCGTGGTCGGCTCATCAGCGATCAGAAAATCTGGCTCGGCCGCCAAGGTCATGGCAATCATGACGCGCTGCTTCTGCCCACCGCTCATCTCGAACGGGTAGCTGTCGATGCGGCGCTCGGGCTCCGGGATACCGACGCGCTTGAGCCAGTCGATGGCCTTGCTGCGCGCAGCCGGGCCACGCAAACTGGTGTGCGCCTCGATGGCTTCCACAATCTGATCGCCCACCCGCATGACCGGGTTGAGGCTGGTGGCCGGCTCCTGAAAAATGATGCCCACTCGGCCGCCCCGCACACGACGCATGCTGGACTCCGGCAGCGAGAGCAACTCGGTGGGCTTGGCATCGGGCGCCTGGTTGCTCAAAGCCACCCGGCCCCGAGCAATGCGGCCGTTGTCAGGCAACAGGCGCATGATCGCCAGCGCCGTCATGCTCTTGCCGCAGCGCACGGCATCGGCAAACAGGTTGGCCGCCAGCACGATGCTCACCATGAACACAAATGCCGAAGCGAAGGACCACCACACGACCGGGTCACGCGACATCTCGCCGCGGGCCTGGTTGATCATGCCGCCGAAGCTGCTCATGGACGGGTCCACGCCGATGCCCACATAGGACAGCACCGCCTCGTACAGGATCAACCCGGAGAACTCGATGACCGTGGTGATCAGCACCAGGTGCATCACATTGGGCAGGATGTGGCGGCGCATGATGCGCCAAGGCGAGGCCCCGAAGGCCGTGGCGGCCTGCACGTATTCCAGCTCGCGCAGCTTGAGCGTCTCGGCACGCAACAAGCGGCACAGGCCGGCCCACCCCGTCACGCCCAGGATCACGCACAGCAGGAAGATCTTGAGGTCAGCCCGCTCCAGGCCCGTTTCGAATAACTCGGGGTGCTTGTCGATGAACACCTGCATCATCAGCACGCACGCTGCAATCAGCAAGATGTTGGGCACCGAAGACAGCACGGTGTAGATGTACTGGATGACATCGTCCACCCAGCCCTTGAAGTAGCCTGCCGCAATACCGAAGGCCAGCGCCAGCGGGATGGTGGCGATGGTCGCCAGGCTGCCGATCACGAAGGCGGTGCGGATGCTCTTGATGGTGATGTAGAGCACGTCGTTGCCCGTCCGGTCCGTGCCGAGCACATGGTAGCCTTGCCCCCAACTCAGTGCCACACCCCAGGCCAGCAAGAGCGCCATGCAACTGGCCGTCATCCAGGCTGCACGCCAGGCCAAGGGGTTGGTGTCATCCATGCGCTTGCGCAACAGGGCAAAGAGCAGCAAGGCCACCCCCAGGCCGCCGACCGTGCCGGCCAGCAGGCGCTGGGCCACATCGGGCGTCCAGTCTTTTTCGGGGTCCTGCAAACCCGCGCCACCATGCTTCAAACGCGGAAAGACCCGCTTGGGCAAGGCCGGCAGGCCGTGCTCGTCCAGCACAGGCTTGTCACCCAGCTTGGGCGGCACGGTTTCCTTGGTGAAGCCGTGCGTGGCCAGGGGCCTGGAGTAGCTGTTCTCCCGGCTGTCGATGAGCTTTTGCAAGCCCAGATCCAGCACGGACAAGGTGCGTGTGTCAAAGGCCTGGGCGCCGCCGTTGACGGCGGGCAGGGCTCGCCGGAAATGCAGGCTGTCGGCCATGGTCACGGCCAGCATCACGACCAGTACCACGGCCGACGCCATGCCCGCTGGTGTCACGAACACGCGCTGCCAGGTCGCACGCAGCGACTCGTCCCGGCGCACGACGCGGATGTACTGCACCAGGCCCAGCAACATGAGCCACAGCATGGCATCAGTCCATAAAACGACGACCTTGAATCCCATGTGCGTTCCGCCTTATTGCATCCGGACCCGAGGATCGGCCCAGGTATAGGCCACATCGATCAGGATGTTGGAGAGGATGTACAGCGCCGAGCCCAGAAAGACCATCGAGCGCACGATGGCGAAGTCCTGGCTGGCGATGGCATCGATCATGTAGGCGCCCAGGCCGGGGATGCCAAAGAAGCTCTCTGTCAGCAAGCCGCCCATGAAGAGGCCGGGCAACAGGCCGCCCGCGCTCGTGATGATGGGCAGCATGGCGTTGCGCAGCACATGCGCGCCCATCACCCGCACTTCGCCCAGACCTTTGGCCCGCGCGGTGCGCACATAGTCCTTGCCAGCCTCTTCCAGGAACAGCGTGCGGTAGAAGCGCGCCTGCCCGGCCAGGCTGGCCAGCAGCATCAGGCCGATGGGCAGCACCAAAAAGCGCAAGGCATCCAGACCATTGGCGTAGCCCGAAATCGGCGCCAACCTGGCCATGCGCGAAAACAGGAACTGCCCCGCGATGATGTAGATCAGGCTGGAGATCGACATCATGAACACGCACAGCACCACGCCCCAGAAATCGATACGCGTCCCGCGGAACATCACCAGCCACAGGGCAAAGATCACGCTGGCCAGCAGCCCCAGCAGGAACAGCGGCACCGTCAACTGCAGGCTCACGCCCATGCGCTGCCGGATCTGGTAGCCAATGTCGCCCGCGCTGGCGTTGTCCGCCCGCCCGAAGTCGAACTTGAACAAGGACACGGAACGATCCCAGAACACGGTCTCGGTCAACTTGTCGGTGCCGCTCAGTTTGTCGTTGAACAGCATGGGCTTGTCATAGCCGCGCTCGACCTTCCACTTCTCGATCTGGTCGGGCGTGACACGTTTGCCGCCGATATTCAGGCGCGCCATGTCATCCGGCGTGTTGACGGTGAAGAACAGCACGAAGGTGATGAGGTTGACCCCGATGAGGATCAACAAGCCATAAGCCAATCGGCGCAATACATAGTTCAG
>JACPOH010000242.1 GCA_016185075.1 Aquabacterium sp.
CCGCGCCTTCACCACCGCGGCCGTCAACGCCCTGACCACCGACCAGATCGCCAACCTGAACACGGCTCAGGTCAACGCCCTGGGTACGGCGCAAGTCGTGGCCCTCAACACCAACCAGATCGGCGCCATCGAGACCACCGACCTGGCTGCCATGAGCACCGCCCAGGTGGCCGTGTTCAACACGGCCCAGACGGTGGCCCTGAGCACTGCCCAGATCGGCGCGCTCAACACCGCCGCCGTTCGGGCACTCAGCACCACGGATACGGCCGCCCTGACCACCGATCAGATCGTCGCACTGAACTCCGCGCAGGTTGGCGCACTGAGCACGGCCCAGATTGGCGTCCTCAACACCAACCAGGCTTCGGCCATTGAAACCAGCGATCTGGCGGGCCTGAACACCGCCGCTGTCCGCGCCTTCACCACTGCTGCGATCAACGCGCTGACCACGGACCAGATGGCCGCCCTCAATACGGCCCAAGTGAACGCGCTTGCCACCGTCCAGGTGGCCGTCCTGAACACCAACCAGATTGGCGCCATCCAGACGACCGATCTGGCGGCGATGAACACGGCACAGATCAACGCCTTCAACACGGCGCAGACCATCGCCCTGAGTACCAGCCAGGTGGGGGCACTGAACACCGCTCATGTGAGAGCGCTCAACACCGCCAACACGGCCGCTCTGAGCACAGATCAAATCGCCGCCCTGAGCTCGGCTCACGTCGCCGCGCTCAGCACGGTGCAGATCAGCGCGCTCAATACCGCTCAAGCCGCTGCGATCGAAACCAGCGATCTGGTCGGCCTGAGCACGGCATCGATCCGCGCCTTCACCACAGCCGCCACAGCCGCGCTGACCACCGATCAGGTCGTCAATCTGAACACGGCCCAGGTCAACGCCCTTGGTACCAGCCAGGTCAACGTGATGACCACCGCGCAGATCAACGCGATGGAAACCACGGACATCGCCGCCATGAACACGGCGCAAATCAGCGTGTTCACCACCGCACAGGCCGTGGCCATCACCACCGCTCAACTGGGTGCCCTGAGCACGTCGGCTGTCAAGGCCTTCAACACGGCTGACATGGCCGCGCTGACCACCGACCAGATCGTGGCGCTGAATTCCGCTCAGATCGGCGCGATGACCACGACGCAGATCAGCGTGCTGACGACCAACCAGGTCGCGGCCATCGAAACCAATGACCTGGCTGGCCTCAACACGGCCGACATCCGGGCCCTGACGACGGCCGGGGTGGCGGCACTGACCACCGAGCAGATCGTCGCACTCAACACCAGCCACGCGGCCTCGTTCACAACCACACAGATCGGGGCCTTGAACACCAACCAGATCGCAGCCTTCGAGACCACTGATCTGCGCGCCATGACCACGGCAGAGATCCAGGCCTTCAACACTGCGCACATCGCGGCACTGAGCACGGACCACATCGTGGCACTGAGCAGCGCCCAGTTCGTGGCCATGAACACCGCTGACATCGCGGCATTGAACACCGCACACATCGTGGCCATCGAGACCGCTGACCTGCGTGCGTTCACCACCGCGCAGATCGCAGCGCTGCACACCGATGTGATTGCAGCCCTGGACACCGCCCACATCGTGGCCCTGACCACGGCCGACATCCGTGCGCTGAGCACCGCCCAGTTCGCAGCCATCGCAACAGACAGCATCGTGGCGATGACGACGGCACAGTTCCACGAGTTCTCGACCGCGCAAATCCAGGCCATGACCACAGACCAGATCGCGATCATGGAGACGACGGACATCGCCGCCTGGAGCATCACGCAGGCCGTCGCCTTGACGTCGACACAGGTCGGCGCGATGAGTGCGACCCAGCTCGACACGCTGATCAGCTCCACCCCGATCGTGCTGGACCTCAACGGTGACGGCATCCAGACTGTCTCTGCGGCCCACGGCAACAGCTTCGACCTGAACGCCACCGGCAGCCGCAACACCCACGGCTGGGTGTCGGCCACGGACGGCTTGCTGGTGATGGACCGCAACCATGACGGTCGCATCAACGACGGCACGGAGTTGTTCGGTACGGCGACGAAGCTGGCGAATGGCCAACGCGCGGGCGATGGCTTCACCGAGACGGCAAGCATTTGACCGTCAGCGCCAGTGACCTGCTGGCCGACCCGGGCCACAACCTGCTCGCAGACAACCCACCAGCACAGCCCCGACCGGAGGTGCTGGCCACCCCGGCCGTGGAGAACCTGGACGCCCACCTGGTCAAGCTGGACCCCACTCAGCTGACAGATGACAAGCAAAACAACCCGCTTATCTGAGTTTTGGCTGCACACGATTTCAGTAACGATCGTGTGTAGCCGATAAGTGCCACTACGGGATGAAGTTGATGCGCCTCACGAGCCGCTCCTTGATGCCGTCGAGCCTCGCAGGCCGCCCACTTTCAAGTCATTTCGTGCCATAGCGCATTGGATTCAAAGGGATTGAACATGTCTTCACTCATTCCTAAGTTCACGACCACCCAGATTGCCGGGTTGTCTACCCAATCCATTGCGACCCTGTCCACGGACGACTGGGCCTCGTTCAACACAGCGCAGATCGCCGCGCTGACCACGGTCCAGATCCCGGCCATTCAGACAGCGGACTTCAGGGCGCTCACCACGACCTCATTCTCCGCACTGGATACCAACCAGATTGCCGCGCTCACATCAACACAGCTTGGTGTACTCAGCACCACGCAAGCAGCCGTGATGACCACGGCGCAGGCAGCGGCCCTGGAAACCACAGACATCAGCAGCCTCTCAACGGCTGCTGTTCGCATTTTGACGACCGCTGCAGCCGCCGCGCTGACGAGCGACCAGATTCAGGCGCTGACGTCCACGCAGGTCGCTTCGCTGTCAACCCTGCAGGTGGCCGCACTGGGCACCAATCAGGTCGCTGCACTGGAAACCAATGACATCCGGGTGATGTCAACGGCACAGATTGCAGCCTTCAACACGGCCCACGCGGCAGCCCTGACCTCCAACCAGACCGCAGCATTGACGACGGCAGAGGTCAAGGTACTCAACACCGCCAACGTGGCTGCCCTGGGCACAGACCAGATCGGTTCGCTGTCATCCAGCCATGCATCCGTGCTGGGCACCGATCAGGTGGCCGCGCTGACCACCGCGCAAATCGTGGCGCTCAACAGCGCACAGACTGCGGTGCTGAGTTCAGCACAGGTCGGCGCCTTGAACACCGCCCAGGCCGCTGCCATGGAAACGACGGATCTGGCAGCCGTCAGCACGACCGCCATCCGTGCCTTGAGCTCCAATGCCGCCGCCGCGCTGAGCACTGACCAGATCGCCAGCCTGAGTTCGAATCAGCTCGGGGCGATGACATCAAGCCAGTTCGGTGCGCTCAATACCGCCCAGGTCGCCGCCATCGAAACGACGGACGTGTCGGCCATCAACACGGTGAACGTGCGTGCAATGTCGACTGCCGGCGTTGCTGCGCTGAGCACCGATCAGATCGTCGCGCTGAACTCCAGCCAGGTCGCCGCTCTGGGTTCGTCTCAGTTCGGCGCACTTACCAGCGCCCAGATCGCCGCACTGCAGAGCGTGGACCTGGCGGTTGTGAACTCGGCCCAGATTGGTGCCTTGAACACCTCACAAGCCGCTGCCATCGAAACCACAGACATCAGCCAGATCTCGACGACGGCCCTGCGCGCCTTGAACACGGCAGCCGTCAATGCCCTGGATACCTTGCAGATTGCTGCATTGACATCCACACAAGTTGCGGCTTTGAGCAGCAGCCAGGCTTCCGCGTTGACTTCGGCGCAGATCGCTGCGCTGGAGAGCACTGATCTGGCCGTGCTGAATTCCGCCCAGGTGGCCGGCTTCAACACATCGCAAGCCGCTGCCATCGAGACAACGGACATCAGCGCACTGAGCACGGGCAATGTGCGCGCCTTGACGACGGCGGCCATCAATGCGCTGGGCACCGACCAGATCGCAGCGCTGACCACGGCGCAAACGTCCGTGCTGACAACAGCACAAACCGCGGCGCTGAATTCGGCCCAGGTCGCCGCACTGGAAAGCACCGACCTCGCGAACCTGAGTTCGGCACAGGTTGCCGTGTTCAACACCTCGCAGGCCGCGGCCATCGAAACCACTGACATCGGCGCACTGAGCACCAACGCCATCCGCGCGCTGAGCTCTTCCGCCATCGGCGCCTTGAGCACCGATCAGATCCAGAATCTGACCTCCAACCAGATCGGCGCACTGACCTCGTCCCAGTCTGCCGCGCTGAACACCGCGCAGGCAGCTGCCATCGAGACAGGCGACATCAACGCCCTGAACACCACCGCGGTGCGCGCACTGACCACTGCCGCGATCGCCGCCATGGGCACCGACCAGATCGCAGCCATGAGCACAGCGCAGACCGCCGCGCTCAGCAGCTCTCAGGCCCAGGCCCTGACCACGACCCAGATCGCCGCGCTGGAAAGCACCGACCTGGCTGCCATGAACTCGGCACAGATCGGCGTGCTGAACACCTCGCAAGCCGCCGCGATCGAGACCACGGACATCAGCGCGCTCAACACCACCAACGTGCGTGCCCTGAGCACCGCCGCGGTCAATGCCCTGAGCACAGACCAGGTCGCAGCCCTGACCACCGCGCAGACCAGCGTGTTGACAACAGCGCAAGCCGCCGCACTGAACACGGCGCAAGTGGCCGCGCTGGAAAGCACCGACCTGGCCAACCTGAACTCGGCACAGGTGGCCGTTTTCAACACCGCCCAAGCTGCTGCCATCGAAACCAGCGATATCAGCGCGCTGAACACAACCAACATCCGCGCGTTCAGCTCGTCAGCCATTGGCGCCCTGACCACCGACCAGATGGTCGCGCTGAACTCCAGCCAGATTGGCGCACTGACCAGTGCTCAGACTGCCGCACTCAACACGGCTCAGGCCGCTGCCATTCAGACCTCCGACATCAGCGCCATGAGCACCGCTGCCGTGCGTGCGCTGAGCACGGCGGCCATTGCCGCTCTGGGTACCGACCAGGTTAACGCGTTGAGCACGGCCCAAACCGCCGCGCTGAGCAGCTCACAAATACAGGCGCTGACCTCGGCCCAGGTCGCCGCGCTGGAAAGCTCCGACCTGGCTGCGATGAACTCGGCCCAGATCGCCGTGCTCAACACCTCGCAAGCCGCCGCGATCGAGACCACCGACATCAGCGCGCTCAGCAGCACCAACGTGCGCGCCTTGAGTACCGCTGCGGTCAATGCGCTGGGCACCGACCAGATCGCTGCCCTGACTACCGCGCAGACCAGCGTGCTGACCACCGCTCAGACCAACGCCCTGAACACGGCTCAGGTGGCGGCCCTGGAAAGCACCGATGTGGCCGCCTTCAACTCGGCTCAGGTCGCGGTCTTCAACAGCGCCCAGCTGGGTGCGATCGAGACCACCGACATCTCGGCCCTGAACACCAACGCCGTGCGTGCCCTGAGCACCAACGCGCTGGCCGGCCTGACCACCGACCAGGTTGTTGCGCTGAACTCTGCCCAGATCGGTGCACTGACAACCGCCCAGTCCGCTGTCCTGAACACCGCGCAGGCAGCGGCCATTGAAACAAGCGACATCTCCGCGTTGAGCACGGCCTCCGTTCGCACCCTGACGACCGCCGCGGTCGCCGCCCTGGGTACCGATCAGGTCAACGCGATGAACACGGCTCAAGTGGCCGCGCGATCAGGTCACCGCGCTGACCACTGCGCAGACCAGCGTGCTGACCACCGCCCAAACCTCGGCTCTCAATACCGCCCAGATTGCCGCGCTGGAAAGCACCGACCTGGCCGCGTTCAACTCGGCCCAGGTGGCCGTGTTCAACAGCGCACAGGTTGGCGCGATTGAAACCACCGACATCAGCGCCCTGAACACCAGCGCGGTGCGTGCACTGAGCACCGCTGGCATCCAGGGCTTGACCAGCGATCAGGTTGTCGCGCTGAGCTCGGCACAAGTGGGTGCGCTGAGCAGTTCGCAAACCGGTACATTGAACACCAGCCAGGCTGCTGCCATCCAGACCAGTGACATCGACGCGATGTCGACGGCCGCCGTCCGTGCACTGACCACGGCAGCAGTAGCCGCACTGGGCACCGATCAGGTCAACGCGATGAACACGGCTCAAGTGGCCGCGCTCAGCAGCTCGCAGGCTCAGGCCCTGACCTCGGCGCAGGTCGCCGCGCTGGAAAGCACCGACCTGGCTGCGATGAACTCGGCCCAGATCGCCGTGCTCAACACCTCGCAGGCTGCCGCCATCGAGACGACTGACATCAGCGCGCTGAACTCCACCAACGTGCGTGCCCTGAGCACCGCCGCGGTCAACGCCCTGGGTACCGACCAGATCGCCGCCCTGACCACGGCTCAGACTTCTGTCCTGACCACCGCTCAGACCAACGCCCTGAACACGGCTCAGGTGGCTGCACTGGAAAGCACCGACCTGGCCGCCTTCAACTCGGCTCAAGTCGCCGTCTTCAACAGTGCCCAGGTTGCAGCGATTGAAACGACAGACATCAGCGCCCTGAACACAAGCGCCATCCGTGCACTCACCACGACCGGCATCAGTGGCCTGACCACCGACCAGATCGCGGCGCTGACTTCTGCCCAGATTGGTGCGATGAGCACGGCCCAGACGGCCGTACTGAACACCGCTCAAGCGGCTGCAATCGAAACCCGTGACATCAGCGCCCTGTCGACAGCGGCAGTCGCCAACCTGACCACGGCCGCCGCCGCTGCGCTGGGTACCGACCAGATCGCTGCGCTAACCACCGCCCAGGTGGCCGGCATGACGAGCAACCAGTTCGCTGCGCTCAACTCGAGCCAGATCGCCGCGCTGGAAAGCACCGACATTGCCGTGTTGACCGTGGCTCAGGTCGCCGCGATGAACACCTCGCAAGCCGCCGCGATCGAGACCACCGACATCAGTGCACTGACCACTGCCGGCGTACGTGCCCTGACGACAGCCGCCATCGCCGCCCTGACGACCGACCAGATCACCGCCATGACCTCAACAGAGCTCGCGGCGATGACCACGGCACAGTCGTCCGTGCTGACCACGGCGCAGGTGGTAGCGCTGCAAAGCACCGACCTGGCTGCGTTCAACACGGCGCAGGTCAACACCCTCAACACGGCGCAGGTGGCAGCGATCGAGACCACGGACATCCTGGCGCTCAACACCGCCAGCGTCCGCGCCCTGACAACGGCCGCTGTCAACGTGCTGACAACCGATCAGATCACGGCGATGACCTCGACCCAGTTCGCCGCGATGAGCACAGCCGAGATCCTGGCGCTGAATACCGCTCAGATCGCAGCGTTCGAGTCGACGGATGTGGCTGCACTCAGCACCGCACAGGTCGCCGTGTTCAACAGCACACAGATCTCGGCGATCGAGACCACCGATCTGGTTGCATTCACCACCGCTGAGATCAGGGCGATCAACACCGCCGCGATCGAGGCCATGACCACGGCACAGATCGCCGCGCTGCACACCGACCATGTCGCCGCCCTGACCACGGCCCAACTGCAGGCCTTCACAACGGCCGAGTTTGCCGCGCTGTCGACCGCCGACATCGTCGCGCTGAGCACCGCCCAGATCGTGGCGCTGGAAACCACGGCGATTGCCGTGCTGTCCTCCGATGCGATCGTGGCGATGGAAACGACTGACCTGCGCGCCATGACCACGGCCCAGATCGTCGAACTGTCGACCACGGCGATGGCCGCCATGACCACCGCGGACATCGTGGCGCTGACGACCGCCCAGGTCCACGCGCTGCACACCAGCCAGTTGGCGGCCCTGGGCACGGATGAAATCGCGGCCTTCACGACCGCGCACATCCAGGCCCTGGACACCAACCAGATCCAGGCCTTCACCACGACGCAGATCCAGGCGTTCGAGACCACCGATCTGGCTGCCCTGTCCATGGCGCAAGGTGCGGCCCTCACCACGACACAGTTCGATGCCCTCACGACCACTCAGGTCAACGCACTGGCCGGCATCTCGCCGATCGTGCTGGATCTGAACGGCGACGGCGTGCAGACCGTGTCGGCCAGCCATGGCACGCAATTCGACCTCAACGCCACGGGCAGCCACGCCACCCACGGCTGGGTCAACTCGGGCGACGGCCTGCTGGTACGCGACATCAACGGCGACGGCAAGATCAACAACGGTACGGAGCTGTTCGGCTCGGCCACCCTGGTCGATGGCCACAAGGCAGGCAACGGCTACAACGCCATGCTCGCCCTGGACAGCAACCACGAAGGCAAGCTGACGGTCGCAGACCTCCACTTCAATGAATTGAAGGTCTGGGTGGACGGCAACACCAACGGTGTGTCGGAAGGCGGCGAACTGAAGGATCTGTCGAGCCTGGGCATCATCGAACTGGATCTCAACGCCCGTATCAGCACAGAGATGAACAACGGCAACTTGCTGGGCCTCGTCTCGGGCTACAAGACATCGGACGGCAAGACCCACGAGATGGCCGACGTCTGGTTCGCCAAGGATCAAGCAACGAGCAGCACCGATCCAGCGGCCCATGCCACAACGGCCACCAACGACGCCGGGCACCATCAAGCTGCGAGCGAAGCAGCGGCGCATCAGGGTACCGCCGATGCCGCAAGCACGACCACGACAGTCACCACCGAACAGCACAGCACAACAACCACGTTGAGTGTCAGTGCCGGGGACCTGCTCGCTCACCCGGGCGACAACCTGCTCGGCGGCGTCACCAGCACGGAAGTCACGGCGACGGTCTCGGTGGTTCCCACCGAGGTCACGCCGGTCCAGGTTGACCACACCCAACTGGTGGACGATCCGAACAAGAACAACCCGCTGATCTGACCCCCCAAATCCCCCGGGCCAGCCCTGGGAACAGCCCCGCAGACGGACCACCGCTGCGGGGCTTTTTCATTTCTGGCTGTCATGTGCCAAAGAGGGGCAAAACAGCACGTTTATTCAGGCTCTTTGCTCCAACACAGCTTCAGTAGTCTCGGCTGGATGCCGATATCTCCCCATCATGGCACGTGAAGTTGACGCGCCCCTTGCTTCCCCATCGCCCTGCGGCGCGTGGGCGTTGGCGTTGGCGCGACAGCTCGCTGGTCAACCACGAGTGGAGATCTCCTCGGATCTGAAGGACTAGACCATGGCTTCACTCATTCCGAAGTACACGACCGCGCAAATCGCCGCACTGACGACGCAGGCGATTTCGACGCTGAGTACAGAGGATTGGGCGAGTTTCAGCACGGAGCAGATCGCCGTGCTGACCACGGTTCAGATTCCGGCCATCCAGACGTTGGGCGTCCGATTTCTGACCTCCTCCGCCTTCGGCGCCCTGGACACGAATCAGATCGCGGCCTTGACATCCAGTCAGGCAGCGGCACTGACGAGCGTCCACGCATCGGCGATCAACAGCGCCCAGCTGCTGGCGCTGGAAACCAGTGACATCAAGGTACTCAGCAGCACGGTCATCCGTGCACTGAGCACGGCGGCAACGGCGGCACTGGGCAGTGAAGACGTTCAGGTCATGAACACCGGCCAGGTCGCCGCCTTGAGCAGCACCCAGATTGCGTCACTGCAGACGGGGGCCATCGCCGCTTTGAACACGGCCAACCTGCGCACGCTCACGACCGCGCAGATCGCCGCGCTCAACTCGGCTGATGCCGCGGCCATGAACTCCACGCAGGTTGCGGCCCTCAGCACCAGCCAACTGCGCGTGTTCGACACGGCCAACCTCGCTGCACTGGGCACCGATCAAGTTGCAGCCTTGTCTTCCGCCCATGCCGCAGTGTTGAAGACGGATCAAGTGGCTGCCCTGACCAGCGCCCAGGTGGCCGTACTGAACACCTCGCATGCGGCAGCCTTGAATTCGGTGCAAGTCAGCGTGCTGGACACGGCCCAGGCCGCGGCCATGAGCACAAGCAGCATCGCCGCCATCAGCACCAGTGGGACACGGGCCCTCACGACGGCGGCGCTGGCCGCCCTGAGCACCGATCAGATCGCTCACCTCACGTCGGCACAAACCGGTGCTTTGGGTTCTGCACAGGCCAATGCGCTGAGCACGAGCCAGGCCGCAGCCCTCGAGTCGGCAGACCTGGCGACCATGAGCACCGCCGCAACGCGAGCCCTGACCACGGCGGCAATGGCCGCGCTGAGCACCCAGCAGATCCTGGCCATGACCACGACGCAGGCTTCGGCGCTCAGCAGCGACCAGATCATGGCGCTGAACTCGGCGCAAGTCGCCGCGCTGGAAAGCACCGACCTTGCCAACCTGAGATCGACGCAGGTCGCGGTGCTCAATACTGCGCAAGCCGCGGCCATCGAGACCAGCGACATCAGCGCGCTGAGCACCCTCAATGTGCGAGCCTTGAGCACCGCCGCCGTCAATGCCTTGACCACGGATCAGATCACTGCGCTGAACACGGCACAAGCTGCTGCGCTGACCACCTCCCAGACGAGTGCGCTCCAGACAGCCCAGATTGCCGCGCTGGAGAGCCGGGACTTTGCCGTTCTCTCGTCGGCACAGGTCGCCGTGCTCAACAGTGCACAAGCGGCAGCGATCGAAACGTGTGACATCAGTGCGCTCAGCACCCTGGCCGTTCGCGCCATCAACAGCGACGCCATCACCGGCTGAGCACAGACCAGATCGCGCACCTCACGTCCGCTCAAATCGGCGCCCTGACATCGGCTCAGACGCAGGCGCTCAACAGCGCCCAGGCCGCCGCCATCGAGACCGCCGACATCAGCGCCCTCAGCACAGTGGCTGCCCGTGCACTCACCACAGCAGCCATCGCCGCGCTGGATACCCAGCAGATCATGGCGCTGAACACGGCTCAAACCAACGCGCTCACCACCCAGCAGGTTCAGGCCATGGGGACGGCTCAGATCGCGGCGCTGGAAAGCAGCGACATTGCGAACCTGAAGTCGGCGCAGGTGGCGGTGCTGGACACCGCGCAAGCCGCAGCCATCGAGACGCGAGACATCAGCGCGCTGAGCACCGCCAATCTCCGCGTGCTGACCACGGCGGCCATCAATGCCCTGGGCACAGACCAGATCGCTGCGCTGACGACGGCACAGACTGCCGCCTTGACCACGGCGCAAGCCAGTGCACTTCAAACCGCTCAGATCGCCGCGCTTGAAAGCCGGGACTTCGCGGGACTCTCGTCCGCCCAGGTGGCCGTTTTCAACAGCGCGCAGGCCGCGGCGATCGAGACGACTGACATCAGCGCGCTCAGTACCCTGGCGGTTCGGGCCATCAACACCGACGCCATCACGGGCTTGAGCACCGACCAGATCGCCCATCTGACCTCTGCCCAGATCGGCGCATTGAGCTCCAGCCAGGCACTCAACCTCAACTCGGCCCAAGCCGCTGCCATCGAGACGGGCGACATCAGCGCCCTGACCACGGCTGCGGTACGGGCCTTGAGCACGGCGGCCATTGCCGCGCTGGACACCCAGCAAATCCTGGCCCTGACCACAGCGCAAACGACCGTACTGAGCACCTGGCAGGTACAGGCCTTGAGTACGGCGCAGATCGCGGCGTTGGAAAGCACTGATATCGCCGCCATCGAAACGGGCGACATTGCCGCGTTGAACACCGTCAATCTGCGCGCCTTGAGCGTGGATGCGGCGGGCGCGCTGGGCACTGGCCAGATTGCGCAACTGCTGTCCAGCCAGGTCGGTGCCCTGACCTCTGCCCAGACCTCCGTTTTCAGCACGGCCCAGGCTGCGGCCATCGAAACGCGGGACATCTACGCGCTGAGCACCCATGCCCTGCGTACGCTGAGCACGGCGGCCATCGCGGCCTTGGACACCAGCCAGATCCAGGCGCTGAGCACGGCTCAGACCTCCGCGCTCACCACCGACCAGATTCAGGCATTGACGTCGAGCCAGATCGCCGCGCTGGAGAGCACCGACCTGGCTGCCATGCGATCCAGTCAGGTCGCGGCGCTCAACACGAACCAGGCAGCGGCCATCGAAACCCGTGACATCCAGCCACTGACCTCGGTCAACGTGCGCGTTTTGACCACGGATGCCATCAGTGCCTTGAGCACCGCGCAAATCCAGGCGCTGACCACGGCGCAAACTGCGGCATTGACCGGCGCGCAAATGGCAGCGCTCACCACCGTGCAGGTGGCCGCGCTGGAAAGCACGGATCTGGCGGTGATGTCGTCCGCGCAAGTGGCGGTACTCAACAGTGCACAAGCAGGTGCCATCGAAACCACGGACATTGGCGCGCTGAGCACCACCGCCATTCGGGCGTTGACGCCCGATGCCCTCACCGGCTTGAGCACCCACCAGATCGCCCGACTGACCTCCTTGCAGGTCGGTGCGCTCAGCTCCGTGCAAAGCGCTGCACTGAACACCGCGCAGGCCGCGGCCATCGAGACCACCGACATCGGTGCCATGAGCACCACGGCCTTGCGTGCGCTGAGCACATCGGCTGTCGCTGCACTGGACACCAACCAGATCCTGGCGCTGAACACGGCACAAACGAGCACGCTGACCAGCGAGCAGATCCAGGCGCTGGGCACCGCGCAGATGGCGGCACTGGAGAGCTCGGACATTGTTGCCTTGAAATCCACGCAGGTCGCCGTGTTGGATACCGCACAGGCATCGGCGATTGAAACGCGAGACATCAGCGCACTGACCACGACCAACGTGCGGGTGCTCACCACCGCGGCGGTCAACGCGTTGACAAGCGACCAGATCAAGGCGCTGACCACAGCGCAAACCAGCGCCTTGACCACTGCACAGGCCAGCGCGCTCAACACCACTCAAGTGGCGGCACTCGAAAGCAAGGACTTCGCGGCCTTGTCATCGGCGCAAGTCGCCGTGTTCAACAGCGCACAGGCAGCGGCCATCGAGACAGCCGACATCAGGGCGCTGAGCACGACGGCCGTTCGCGCCTTGACGACGGATGCCTTGACGGGCCTGAACACAGACCAGATCGCCCACCTGACATCGGCGCA
>JACPOH010000243.1 GCA_016185075.1 Aquabacterium sp.
CAGCACCAGTTCGTTGCGTTCCATGGCCTTGTGAAGGGCTGTGTCCAGGTCCAGACGCACGCGGCCTTTGCTGGCCAGTTGCGGGTCATACAGCTGGGCCGTGTTGCGCCCTTGGCTCTTGGCCAGGTCCATGGCCACATCGGCGTTGCGCAGCAAGTCCGCCACGCTCAGGCCATGCGCCGGGAACACGGCCACGCCCACGCTGGCGGTGATGAAGCATTCCTGGCCTGCAGCCATCATGGGGGCCCGCAGTGCATCGAGAATGAGGCGCGCGGTCTCCATGGCCTCCTGTTCGCTGGCGATTTCGGGCAGGAGCACCACGAACTCGTCGGCACCCAGTCGACCGACCGCTTCCAGTGTGCGGTGCACGCGCTGGCCGCCGCCGATGTCCAGGTTGCCCTCCATGACCTGTTCGGAGTGGCGCACGCAACTGCGCAGGCGGCGGGACACCTCGATCAACAGCTCGTCGCCGGCGTGGTGGCCCAGGTTTTCGTTGATGATCTTGAAGCGGTCCAGACCGACTTGCAGCAGGGCCACGCAATGGTTGAGGCGCTTGGCGTGTTCGATGGCGCGCTCGCTGCGCCAGAACACCTGACGGCGATTGGGCAGGCCGGTCAGGGTGTCGAAGTTGGCCAGGTGCTTGATCTTGTCTTCGGCGACACGGCGGTCCGTGACGTCCTGCACAATGCCGGTGTAGCCAATCAGATTGGCCTGTTCATTGAATTCGGGCTCGGCTTCGATGTGCAGGATGCGCTGGCGGCCATCGGCCAGGCCGACCTGGACATCGTTGCACAGCACCGAGCCATGGTCGATCACCTCGCGCAGCACGCGCTGGAAGGCCTGACGTTCCTCGGCCGGCATCATGCGCACAATCTGCCGCAGGCCGAGCCTGTCGTTGGGGCCCATGCCGAACACGCGCAGGCCTTCGAGCGAAAAGACGATGTCGCCGACGCCCTTGCGCCAATCGAAGCTGCCCATGCGGGCGAGGTCTTGCGCGCGGGCCAGTTTGGCCTTGCTGCGTTCGAGTTCGTAACGCGTGCGGGAGGCGCGCAGCAGGTAGCGCAGGCGACCGGCCAGCAAGCTCCACTGCGTGCACTTGACGAAGAAATCGGTGGCGCCGACCTCGTAGGCGCGTGTGATGGAAGCTTCGTCGTCCAGCCCGGTCAGCATCAACACAGGCAACGATTCGAAACCGGGCAGTTGCCGCAGCTCCTGACAGGTGGCAAACCCGTCCAGACCGGGCATGACCGCATCCAGCACCACCACGTCGGGCAGCAGGTCGGCCATGAGTTGCAGTGCCTGTTCACCTGAGCTGGCTTCCGTGATGGCAAAGCCTCGTTCCCTCAGTGCGATCGATGTCAACAGCAGGTTGACTTCATCGTCGTCAACCAGCAGGACCTTGGGTTGTTCATCCAGATTCTGATCAGCCATGGCAGAGGGGAGACTCATGGCTCAGGTCTCCAGCATCTGCCGCAGGCCCAGGAGCACGCGGTCAGCCTCAATGGGAACTTCGCGAATGCGTGAGCTCAAGTCTTCTCCTGTCTGGCGCCGGATCATGGTTTCAATTTCGGCACACATTTGTGACAACTTGAGTGCGCCGATGCTGGCTGACGACGACTTCAGTGTATGCGCAACATGCATGATTGCCGCGCTGTCGTTCATCTTGAATGCTTCATCCAGTTGCGGCAGCAACCTGCCAACCGAGGTTTCGAAGGCCTTGGCGACGCGCTCGATCAGGCGGTTGTCGCCACGTGGGTCCAGTTCGCGCAGGCGGCGCAGGGCCTCGGGGTCGAACAGCTCGCCCTCTTCCTCGGGTGCACCGGCTTGGGGCGCCTCGGCCGGCTCCAGCGCCGCTGGCACGGTGGCCTGGGGCTGCTCGGCGGTGTCTGCGGCCTGGGGGGCGGCATCCATGTCTCGCAGAGCCATGGGCACGGTGCTGGGCTCGTTGTCTTCGGTGTCCGCGCCCGTGCCCGTGGTCAATCCATCGGGGTGGGTGTGCTCGATCAGGATCTTTTGCAGCTGGCTCTGGCGGAAGGGCTTGGAGAGGTAGTCGTCAAAGCCCAGATCCAGGAAACGTTGCTCGTCGCCTTCCAGGGCGTTGGCCGTCACAGCGATGACCGGGGTGTCGGACGGGGTGAGGAACTTGAAGCGGGAGGTCGATCCGCGGCGGAACCAGCTCAGGGCTTCCACGCCGTCCATGCCAGGCATCTGAATGTCCATCAGCACCAGGTCGAAACGGTATTCCCCCAGCTTGCGCAGGCCTTCCAGGGCGGAGTTGGCGACCTTGACCTCGCAACCCAGGCGGCGCAGCATCTGGCTGCAGACCTCCTGGTTGACCGAGTTGTCTTCCACGACCAGCACGCTCTTGCTGATGCGGATGGCCTCGTGGGCCACGTCGCTGCCGAGTTCGGCCGAGATGCCCAGGATGGCCTGGCGCAACTCGGCCTTGCGCAGCGGCTTGGCCACAAAGCGCTGGAAGCCGGCTTCCTGGGCCCGGCGCACGTCGTCAGGCGAGGACACCGACGACAGCAGGATCATCTTGAGATGGGGGTAGCGGCCGCTGCTGCGCAGGGCTTCGGCCAGGCCCAGACCGTCCAGCTCGGGCATGTTCATGTCGACCAGCGCCAGCTCGAATTCGGCATCCTGGGTGGGGTTGGCCATCAGGATGTCGAGCGCCTCGCGGCCGTTGTTGGCCTGTGTCACGTTCATGCCCCAGGCGGTGAGCATGTTCTCGATCACGGTGCGGTTGGTGTCGTTGTCATCGACCACCAGCACGTTGAAGGAGGGCATCTCGGGCTCTTCCAGCATGGCCATGTCGACCTGGGTGTCGCCCACCCGCACGGGAACTCGGAACACGAATTCGGAGCCCACGCCAGGCGCGCTGTGCGCCTCGATGTAGCCGCCCATCAGCTCGACCAGCTGCTTGGAGATGGCCAGGCCCAGGCCGGTGCCACCGTAGCGGCGTGCCATGCCGCCGTTGGCCTGTACGAAGGCGCTGAACAGACGGGGGATCACGTCGGAGGGGATGCCGATGCCGGTGTCGCGGACCATGAACTCCAGCTCGATGCCATTGCTCAGGTCGCCGTTGTGCTGGCTCACCGTGCCACCGATGGCACGGCGGATGTCGACCACGACTTCACCATGTTCGGTGAACTTGATGGCGTTGGCCACGAGGTTGGTCAAAATCTGGCGCAGGCGAAGCGGGTCGCCATGGATGACCGAGGGCAGGCCGGGTTGTTCGCGGAAGCTCAGCTCCAGACCCTTCTCATGCGCGCGCGGGGCCATCAGCTCCAGCGTGTCTTCCACCAGGGTGCGCAGCACGAAGTCGCAGGTGGCCAGCTCCAGGCGGCCCGCTTCGATCTTGGCGAAGTCCAGGATGTCGTTGATGATCTCCAGCAGGCTCTCGCCAGAGCGGTAGACGGCCTGGGCAAAACGCCGTTGCTTGTCGTTGAGCGGCGTGCCCAGCAGCAACTCCGTCATGCCCAGAATGCCGTTCATGGGCGTGCGGATTTCATGGCTCATGTTGGCCATGAACTGGCTCTTGGCCTGGCTGGCGGCTTCGGCCATGTCGCGGGCCCGTTGCAACTCCAGTGCCTGGTTGTGGTCTTCGGTCACGTCGGACACCAGACCGTAGATGCGTGACGGGCCGTCGGGCAGGCGGCGGGCGCGGGTGCGGTGGCGGATCCAGCGCAGGCCCTTGCCGGGCACCACCAGGCGCAGTAACGTGTCAGTGGGTTCGTTGGCTTGCTCGTGCATTTCCTGCTCTTGCAGCAGGTGCAGATCTTCGGGCACGATCATGTCGCGCACGCGGCTGGGCTGGGCCTGCATCTCTTCTGCCGGGATGCCCAGCAGCTCCTGCGTGCGGGGGCTCAGGTAGATGTAGCGTTCACGAGACTGGGTGGCCACGTAAACCGAGTCGTCCATGGACTCGACCAGTTCGCGGAAACGGCGCTCGGATTCTTCCAGGTCGGCCTGTGCCTGGCGCGAGGAGGTGATGTCGCGCACCAGCGAGATCAGCCTGGTCGCGGATGTGCTCCTGCGATTTGCGCTTGGTGATGTCGTTGAACAGGCAGACGTACTGGCTGCGGCCGCCGGTTTCGTCCAGCATCTGGATGGCGTCGATTTCGCCCCAGTAGCGGGTGATGCTCTGCGCGCCCTGGCGAGCAGATTCGTAAGACAGACGGAAAGGCACACCACGGGAAATGTGGTCTTCCAGTTCGGACACGGTGGCCGGGTCGCTGACTTCCTTGGACAGCAATTCGGGCAGGCGTCGGCCGATGACGCGTTCTTCGGGCCAGCCGGTCAGCGCCACGAAGGCGCTGTTGATCCACTCGATGTTGCCGTCGCGGTCGGTGATGGCCACGCCGCTGCTGATGCGGGAGGCGACCAGGGTGAGGCGGCTGAGGTGTTCGGCGTTGCTGGCCATGTGCGCCAGGTTGGCGTCGCGTTGTGCCACGAAGCCCAGCTGGATGGCCGCGATCTCCAGCACGGCTGTGCAGTCGGTCTGGTTGGCCATGGGGTCGTCGAACTCCAGGAGGGCCAGCGGCCAACCTTCGATGGAAATGGGCAGGGCCACCACACGGTGGGTGCCGCTCAGTCGCCAGGGGCAATTGGCGGCCGTGGTCCGGGGGATCTCCGCCATCTGGGGCGACAACTTGCTCAACGCCTCGCCCAGCGGGCGTTCATCGCGGTGCGTGGCCGCGATGGCCGACACATCAATCATGTCGTTGCCGTCGCTGCCGGTGTCCATCCAGGGGCGCAGCAGGGCCGACTCGCCGTTCCAGCCCTCCACGCGCAGGCAGATCCAGCCCCTTGAGCCCAGATGTTCGTGAAGCGCTTCGCCGACACGGTGCAGTGCCTGGGCCAGATTGGGGGCGGTGTGGGCCGCTTCCGCGATGCGCCGGCTCAAGGCCAGTTGCGCCTGGGCGTCCACGCGCTGCGGGGGATCGCTGGCGGGCTGAGACGCTGGCGGTTGCGACAGTGGCAAGGTAGCTTGGGCGACGGCGTCGGCCGACAGTTCGGTCGCGTGCGGTGGCTGTGTGCTGCTGGGTTGGTCGCCAGCGGGTTGCACAGGTCTGCGTGCCATGAGGCCGATGCCGGTGGAGGCCAGCACAGTCATGGTCAGACCCAGACCGCTGAGCCCCCAGTTCCAGGTCGCAGCGGCCACGGCTGCCAGCGCCAGAAGGAGCATCATCACGGTCCACGGTGTGCGCGTTGAATACGGGTTCTGCGACATCGCCAACTTGATTCCTTGGGAAAGTCACTCACTTGCCGCGAGAAAATAGGCGGGCATACTGTGACCTTCGTCAGATATTTCACGAACTTTACAGGCTCCGTGAAAACTTCAACCAGCAGAAGAAACCCCTTGCAGCCCTCCTTACAATGGTTTGGATGCGCAGCGACGTAGATTTGCCCACCCCATCCGAGCAGGGTTTTCGCCATTCGAAGGCCCGGTTCTGGCGCTGGGCGCTGGGTGGACTCGTGGCGATGGTCGCTTTGGCGTTCATCGAGGCCCCCGTGTGGCTGTTTGCCCTGGCCTTGATGGCCTGGTGCGTGGTGGGTGCAGTGTTGTTACAAAGCGACGTGATTTTTGCAGTGCGTCAAATGGCTGACGCAAGCGTTAATTCAACGCATGCGCAGCATGATGTGCCGAATTGGCAAAACTGGGTATCTGGCTGGTATTGGGAAACCGATGCGCACCACCATTTGACGGTTTTCAAACCGGGCTTGGGTTTGCCCCCCGCTGTTTCGGTGGAATGGGGGCGATTGTCCGAATATGTAGGATCCAGCCCCTTGTGGCTGTCCAGCTGGCCCGAGCCGGCCCCTGGCCAGGACGCCGATCTCGGTCGCCTGGCTTACTGCATGCAGAACAGGGTCGGCAGCGGCGAAGCTTTGAATCTGCCATGGCCGGCAGGCTTGCAGGGCTTGAACGTCGGCGGCGACGGCTGGCGGTGTGCCCTTCAGGCCGAGCCGCGCTGGGATGAGGGCGGGCAGTTTCTCGGCTTCAGGGGGGTGTTGCAGATGGTGCCGCCTGCGCTTGCGCCGGCCGACGCCGAGCAAGCAGCCCATGCGCGCTCACGTGCCGAGGCGGAAGAGGCCGCCCAGAGCGCGCAGATGCGGGAGGCCGAGCAGGAAGTCCTGCGTTATGCGCTGTCGCATGACCTGCGCGCGCCTTTGCGCGTGGTGGAAGGCTTCACCCGCATCGTCAAGGAGGACTACGGCCGAGCGATGGACCGCCTGGGCAACGACCACCTGGACCGCGTGCTGACAGCGGCTGCGCGCATGAACGGCATGATTGACGCGATCCTGGCGCAGGCGCAACTGGCCGCCGAGCCTTTGCAGCGCGTCAGCGTGGACCTGAGCGCGATGGCGCGCGAGATCGGTGCAGAGCAATCGGCCATGGGCCAGGCCGGTTGTGTGCCGGCCGAGATCCTGGTGGCCCATGACATGCAGGTGGACGCTGACCCGCTGCTCGTGCGACGCGTGCTGGAAAACCTGATCAGCAACGCCCTGAAGTACAGCGCCAAAGTCGCGCAGCCCCGGGTAGAAGTGGGCGTCATGCCGGCGACCAATCCGGCGGTGTTTTTTGTCCGCGACAACGGCGCCGGCTTCGACATGCAGCACGCCGACAAGCTGTTCGGCATGTTCCAGCGTTTGCACAGCGCCAAGGAGTTCCCAGGGACCGGCGTCGGGCTGGCCGGGGTGCAGAACATCGTGCGCCGCCACGGCGGGCGCATCTGGGCGGAAGCCCGCCCGGGCGAGGGCGCTTGTTTCTACTTCACCCTGATGGGCACGGTCGAGGCGCAGCAGCGCGCACAACGGCCGGCTTGAACGTTCAGAGCGAGCCCAGCCCGGCCAGCACTTCCTGAGCGTTGAGCAGGCGTTCGCACTGGGCCTCCAGCGTACGGCCTTCCTGCTGGGCCTGCTGAAGCAGCTTGGCCATGGCCTGTTGGCGGTCCAGGGAGTTGCGGTGCATCACGATGCCCACGGCGATCGAGACGGTCTGCGTCAAGGGGTCGGCGGGAACCGCGGTTGTGGCGACGACGGGTGCCGTTGGCGCCACAGCGGTTGGGGTAGCAGGTGGCGTGGCAGTGCTGGAGGCCCCGGCAGGCGGCACGTGCGTCTTGGCCCGGTTGGCAAAGGCGGCCTCCACGGCCGGCACGATCTGCTGGATGTCCAGTGGCTTGACCAGGTAGGTCAGCGCCCCCAGTTCCTTGACCTGCTTGATGGTGGCCTCATCCGCAAAAGCGGACAGGAACATGAAGGGGATCTGGCAATAGTCGCGCAGGTACACGGCCACATCGAAGCCGGACTTGCCTTCCATGCGGATGTCCAGCAAGGCCAGTTCGGGCTTGTGCTGGCGTGCCAGCAGGATGGCGTCATCCCCATTGTCAGCATCAATGACTTCGTAGCCGGCCTGTGCCAGACCGTGGGTCAGCGTGGCCAACACCAGTCGGTCGTCATCCACTACCAGAATCTTGCCTTTTTGATTCACACCCGTGTCCTTTTCGGCTACCAGCCCAGGTCGTGTACGACCGGAAATGGCCAGCAACTCTTACCCAACGCTCAACGTGTACCCCTGCTTTTGCTCGGCCCGAGTGGTGCTTCGCGCACCGTCTACCGAAGGCAGGCAGTCTAATGCACCCGCATGAAGCAGGTGTATCCAAGCGTCCGAGGGCTATTGTGGCCAAAGAGTGATCTGCTGGCCAGTGGGCTCACCCAAGACATGGGGGGGAGGCAACAGGTTGATGCCAGGCGGCGTCAGATCGACCTGGGTCAGCACTTCGGCCCCTTCCTGCTTCATGGCCAGCTTGGCGCTGCGGCGCGGCAGCAGCGCCCTCACCAGGCCCAGGCCGGAAACGCCACCGGGAACGCGGTCCACGTTGAAGCCGGCCGGCAACTGCCCAGGGCTCCTGATCTTGATGGACACGCCTTGTTCACTCGACTGCAGCGTGCAGGCCAGCGCAGCGGTGCCCGGACCATGCTTGTGGGCGTTGGTCAGCAGCTCGTTGAGACACAGGGCAATCGGGATGGACTCGGCTTCAGGCAGCTGCCAGTCGCCCGCGTTGCTGCCCTCGACGGCCAATGCAATGGGGCGGCCGAAAGTGCGCTGCACCGACGAGGCGATGGCTTCGACCACGGCCTTGAGCCGCAGCGGGCCGCCGGCGCCCACCTGCAGTCCATAGACCTGCGCGATGGCCTGCACTTGCCCCACCACTTCGGAGATGGCCGGTGCGACCTCCGGTTTGCGCATGGCGATCTGTTGCAGCAGGCCGGCCACACCTTGCAGGTTGTTCTTGATGCGATGGTGCACTTCCTTGACCAGCATCTCGCGCTGGGCAATGGCCGCATCCAGCCGAGCCTGTTCTGCCGCGCGTTGCTCGGTGATGTCCGAGGCCACGACCAGCAACTGGTCGGCCGATTCACCTTCGCGCGCCAGGGGCAGGTAGTTGACGTCCCAGATCTGGTTGCCGCCTTTGCTGGGTCGGCTGTATTCGCGGTGCACGGTCTGGCCGCTGTCAAGTGCATGTTGCATGTCGGCACGCAGCAGGCGGGCGCGGTCGGCGTCGTACAGGGCTTCGGGCGGTTTGCCCAGCGCCTTGGCCGGTTCGATGTTCATGTAGCCCGATGCGGCCTGGTTGGCCTGCACCAGCGTCAGGGCCTTGGCATCGATCAGGTGGATGGCCATGGGCGCCGTCTCGATGATGCGCTGCAGCGTCGCCTGAGCTTCGGCAGACTGGGCTTCGGCCTGACGGCGACGGTCGATGTCCAGCAAGGCGTAGGTGATGTGGCGGCGGTTGCCTTCACCCAGCGTGACCACGGCATTGCCCACGACCCAGAAGACCCGCCCGTCACGGCCCACGACCTGGCACTCGAAGGTGTGCGATTGGCCATCCAGCAGGTCATCGAGGTAGTCGGTGAGGCGGAAGGGGTGATCCAGATCCGGCGTGGCGACCGTGCTCAGCGGCTGGCCCACGAAGTCGGCCAGATCACCGGCGAACATGCGGCGTGCCGAGCGGTTCATCCAGGCGATGCCGTGTTCGTCCAGCGTCACGATGCCCACGAACACGGAGTCGAGGATGGCGCGAGTTCGGTCAGCCTGCAAGGTCAGGCGTTGTTCGGCGCGATGGCGGTCGTCCACATTGACGAAGGAGGCGATGAAGCCTTCTTCAGGCCGCTCGGGGTTGACCAGGCGCAGCGCGACTTCGGCCCAGAGTACGCGGCCTTTCCTGGTGCGCAGCGCGCGCTCGCCCTGCCAGTGGCCCAGGCTGCGCAGCACGCCGGTGATGTCGGGGTCGGTGTTGCTGTCGACGTCGAGTGCGTACAGGCTCAGCAGCGGGCGGCCGGTGAGGCTGGCGGCGTCGTCGCCGATCAGGTGGGACAAGGCCGGGTTGGCGCTCTGGATGAGGCCGTCCTTGACGAAGGCGATGCCCACGCCCGAGAGCGTGAACATCAGCTCTCGGTCACGGCCCAGCGCGTCGAGCTGCTGCTGTTGTGAGCGGATACGGCTGATGTCCGACAGCACCGCGATCACTTCCAGCGGGTTGTTGGACAGACCGATGCGTCGAACGGACAGCGTGTACCAGCGCGTGGTGCTCCCCGGAATGACGATTTCGAGTTCGCTCTCGAACTGTTCGGACTTGAGCAACTCGGTGGCGGTCTCGGTCACCACGCGGTCGATGCGCGGGTCGGCGCTCAGCAGCACGTCCAGGCTTTGGCCGGCCATGGAGCCGGGCGTGAGCCCCAGCATGCGCTCGAAGCGGCGGTTGCAGCGCATCAGCACGTTGTCGCGCAGGTAGGCGATGCCCGCCGGGGTGCTCTCCAGGATGGTGCTGAGTTCGTGCAGCAGCTGGGCCTGGTCGGGCACCGGGGCGGCGTCGGCATCCGAGACGATGGCGCTTGTTGGCGCGGTCGTTGGTGTGGCTGTGGCCGGTGGCGCATCCTTGATGGCGCACAGGAAGCGCCTTGGCGCCTCGTGGCTGGGTTGAGCCAGCGTCCAGATCTGGCTGCGCAGGCTCACGGGCGTGCTGCCCTGACGTGTCTGCAAGACCTGGCTTTGCAGCGGCGCGTCCTCGGGGCCGAGGGCCAGCAAGGTCAAGGGGGAATCCCAGCCGCACAACCTTTGCAGGGCCTGCGGGGTGTCGGCCAGCGCGCTGCCTGGCGGGATGGCATAGCCCAATTGCGCGCTCAATGCGGAGTTCGCGCGCAAGACGCGCCCGTGCTCGTTGAATTCGATCAGCGCCAAGGGCACCAGATCGAACCAGGCGTCCTCTACATGCAAAGGCGTGGGGCTTGCCATGTGAATACGAAATCAGGCCTTGGGTTGTACAACGCTCACGCCTGGCATTTTGGCGGAGTAATCCTTGGGCAGCTTGGACAGACCTGCCGCCAGTTTACGGGCCATGTCCTTGTAGAGCAGGGCCACCTTGCTGTCGGGCTCGGCCACCAGTGTGGGCTGGCCGCTGTCGGCCTGCAGGCGGATCTTGAGGTCCAGCGGCATCGAGCCCAGCAAGGGCACGTTGAAATCGGCTGCCATGCGCTTGCCACCGTCCTGGCCGAAGATGTGCTCTTCGTGGCCACAGTTGGGGCAACAGAACACCGCCATGTTCTCGACGATGCCCAGCACCGGCACGTTCACTTTTTCGAACATCTGCAGGCCCTTGCGGGCGTCCAGCAGGGCGATGTCCTGCGGGGTGGTCACGATGACGGCGGCTGTCAGCGGCGAGCGCTGGCTGATGCTCAGGTGGATGTCGCCTGTGCCGGGGGGCATGTCCACGACCAGGTAATCCAGAGGCTGCCCAGGCTCACCCCAGTTGGACAGGCGCAGCAATTGGTCAAAAGCCTGGCTGGCCATGGGGCCTCGCCAGATGGTGGCGGCCTGGTTGTCAACCAGCAGGCCCATGGACATCATCTGCAGCCCGAAGTTGATGGGCGGGGTGATGGTCTTGCCGTCCGGGCTGGGCGGCTTGCCGCTGATACCCATCATCAGCGGTTGGCTGGGGCCGTAAATGTCGGCGTCAAGCATGCCCACGCGGGCGCCTTCCGCGGCCAGCGCCAGGGCCAGGTTGATGGCCGTGGTGCTCTTGCCCACGCCACCCTTGCCTGAAGCCACCGCCACCACGTTTTTCACACCGGGCAACAAGGCCTGGCCCCGCGAAGCGGCGTGCGTTTGGATCTGGGTGGACCAGTTCACCTGCACGTCCGTGATGCCGGGCACCTGCAGCAAGGCCTGACGCACCAGTTCCGAATAGGCGGGCCACTGCGATTGCGCCGGGTAGCCCAAGGCGATGTCGACCAGCGCGCGTCCCCCGTCCACCTTCAGGGATTTCAGATGGCGCGTGGACACCCAATCCTGACCGGTCAGCGGGTCGCACACGGCGGTCAGGGCGGTTTGGGCGGCGGTCTCGATGGGGGACAGGGCGGTCATAGGAGCGGGGCGGGGCGCAGAGAAAGCGGTAAAACGGCGAAACCGGGCAGTCTAGTGCAACGGCCTGTATCAGTGTGGCACGTCATGCAGCCTAAAATCGGCGATTCCCCCTGAAACGTTGGCAGGCTTCTTTTTGCCTGTCCTACCAGAACCGCACCATGCCACGCCAGCTTTTTGTCACCACCGCGCTGCCCTATGCCAATGGCCATTTCCACATCGGCCACATCATGGAGTACATCCAGGCTGACATCTGGGTGCGGTTTCAGCGCATGCAAGGTCACCAGGTGCATTTCGTGGGGGCAGATGACGCACACGGCGCCCCCATCATGATCGCGGCTGAAAAAGCCGGTAAAACGCCCCAGCAGTTCGTGGCCGACATCGCTGCCGGTCGCAAGCCCTACCTGGAGGGCTTTCACATCAGCTTTGATCACTGGTCGAGCACGGACAGCCCCGAGAACCATGAGCTGGCGCAGCGCATCTACCTGGCCCTCAAGGAGCAGGGCCTGATCGACATCCGCCCCATCGAGCAGTTCTTCGACCCTGAAAAGGGCATGTTCCTGGCCGACCGTTTCATCAAGGGCGAGTGCCCCAAGTGTGGTGCCAAGGATCAATACGGTGACTCGTGCGAGGTGTGCGGTGCGGTGTACGCGCCCACCGAGCTGAAGAGCCCGTATTCGGCGCTGTCGGGTGCCACGCCGGTGCTCAAGACGTCGGATCACTATTTCTTCAAGCTGTCCGACCCGCGCTGTCTGAGCTTCCTGGAGCAATGGACGCAGGACGGCAAGCTGCAGCCGGCGGTGAGCAAGAAGATCAAGGAGTGGTTCACCAAGGATGAAAACGGTGAAGGCGGCCTGGGCGACTGGGACATCAGCCGCGACGCGCCCTATTTCGGCATCGAGATTCCCGGCGCGCCGGGCAAGTACTTCTATGTGTGGCTGGACGCGCCCATCGGCTATCTGGCCTCGCTCAAGGGTTATTTTGCCGCTGGTGGCCCGAAAGCCCGTTATGGCGAAACCCGCTCGTTCGACGAGTTCATGGCCGACCCGAATGTGGAGCAGATCCACTTCATCGGCAAGGACATCACTTACTTCCATACCCTGTTCTGGCCCGCGATGCTGCAGTTCAGCGGCCGCAAGCTGCCCAATCAGGTGAACGTGCACGGCTTCATGACCGTGAACAATGGCGAGAAGATGTCCAAGAGCCGTGGCACGGGCCTGGACCCGCTCAAGTACCTGAGCCTGGGCATGAACCCCGAATGGCTGCGTTACTACATTGCGGCCAAGCTCAACGCCAACGTCGAGGACATCGACTTCAACAAGGACGACTTCATGGCCCGGGTCAACAGTGACCTGGTGGGCAAGTTCGTCAACATCGCCAGCCGCGCCGCGGGCTTCATCGCCAAGCGCTTCGGTGGTCAGACGACGGCTGCCATCGGTGACGAAGGCAAGACGCTGTTGGCCACGCTGCAGGCCGGCCGCGCCAGCATCGTCGAACAGTATGAAGCCCGCGAACTGGGCAAGGTGCTGCGCGAGATCATGCTGCTGGCTGACCGCGTCAACGAATACGTGGACGCCAACAAGCCCTGGGAACTGGCCAAACAGGAAGGCATGGACGCCCGCCTGCAGGAGGTCTGCACGGTGTGCATCGAGGCCTTCCGCCTGCTGAGCATCTACCTCAAGCCCGTGTTGCCGGCCTTGGCCGCCAACGTCGAGGCCTTCCTCAAGGTCGAGCCCATGACTTTTGCCAGCGCCGAACAACTGCTGGGCGCCCACACCATCGGGGCCTACCAGCACCTGATGCAGCGCGTGGACGTGAAGATGCTGGACGCGCTGTTCGAGCCACCGCCTGCGCCTGTGGTTGAGGCGCCGAAGCCCGGTGGCGAAAAAACTGCTGCCCCCATGCCCCCTGAGGGGGACGCCTCCGCCTTGGGGCGGCCCGGTGGCGAGGCGATCGCTGAGACCATCACCATCGACGACTTCGTCAAGGTGGACTTGCGTGTGGCCAAGATCGTCAACGCCGAGCACGTGGAGGGCAGCACCAAGCTGCTGCGCCTGACACTGGACGTGGGCGAAGGCCGCACACGCAATGTGTTCAGCGGCATCAAGGAAGCCTACAAGCCCGAAGACCTCATCGGCAAGCACACGGTGATGGTGGCCAACCTCGCGCCGCGCAAGATGAAGTTCGGCGTGAGCGAAGGCATGGTGCTCGCGGCCTCGCATGCCGATGAAAAGGGCACGCCTGGCATCTATGTGCTGGAGCCGGTGGCCGGCGCGCAGCCAGGCATGCGCATCCGTTGAGGATGGCCGCGGGCGCGTTGGCGCGAGCCGGCGCCCCCGCTGATCACCACGGCGACGTGTGCTTGAGCCAGCGTTGCCAGCTGCGGTGCGCCTTCTTGCGCAGGCTCTTGCGTCGCGATTGCAGCCACTCGCAGGCGAACGCAGCTTGAGCGTCTTGCTGCGCCAGTTGCGCGTACCAGGCGTGCGCGACCACTTCGTCTTGCACGTGGCCCAAAGCGGTCAGCGCATTTTTCAGGGCCCGGTCATGGCGCCTGAAGGCCTTGTCCGACCACAGCGGCGCGTAGATGGCCGCGGCCAGGCGGAGCCGTTTGCCACGCTTGCGCAACTGGTGCAGTTCGGTGTCCGACAGTTTGGCCAGCCCATGTGCGTGTCTGGCGCAGCGGGCCGACCAGCGCGTCAGGCGCGCATTCAGCCAGGGCAGCAACTCGGTGTGAGGTACGTCGGCGGGGCGCTCGGGCACCAGCAAGGCCGCGAGCAGGTCCAGACACAGTTCGGTGGCCAGTGCAGAGCGCGCCAGCGCCACCACATTGGCCGGTTGGTTCCGTGTTTGCGCGGGGCAGGGCAAAGGCAGCGCGGGCCCACCTGCCGCACGCAGCCGCTCAGGCAGCCAGGCCAGCGCCTCCTGGTCGCGCCAGTAGCCCAGTTGGCGCGTCAGGGTGGTGGCCTTGTCCAGGCTGCCTGCTGGCAGGGCCCATGGCGTGTGCGCCCACAAACGGCCCAGCGCCCGAAGGCGGCGCAGACCCAGTCGCAACTGGTACGCCAGTGCGGCTGTGGCGGCGGGCGCATTGCCCAGCTCGCTCAGGTTGCCGGTGATGTGTTCCAGGCAGGTTTCGAGGCCTGCGCGCCAGGCCTCGTCCATGGTCGAGCCAGGCTTGACCTTGGCAGGCCGCGCCAGCGTCGCGTGCACGGCAGCCTCTGTCTCATCTGGCGTGGTGGTGGCAGACGCGGGTGATGCCGCAGCCTCTCGCGCCAGGCGGTCACCCCGGTGCGCCTTGGTCTGCGTGTCCAGCCACAGGCCATGGCGGGCCACCCAGTCGCGCCCGGCCAGGATCACGGCCATCGGGTGGCCCGATACCGATTCGATCTCCAGCTCGCGCACGGGCACGCTCAAGGGGCCGGCGTGGATCTGCCCCAGGTCCAGCGCCAGTTCGACCACGCCTTCGAACAAGGTGCCGGCACCCACGGTCACGAGCGCCCGTGTGCGGGTGATGTCGGTGCCGTACAGCTCGATCAAGCCCGCCTCGCGGCCGTGCGGGTCTTGCGCCATCGACCAGTTCAACGACATTGTCGTGCGCCCGGATGGCAGGATTGAGGCGCGCCACCCGATAAAATGACTGGTTCTCGCACCTTGATGAAATTGGTCAAAGCCATGCCGCTTTTCTGGAAACCCTACAAGTCCGACGTCACGCAGTTCATCGACAGCCTCAAGGCACGTGATCCGCAACTCGAAGAGCGCCAGCGCCAGGGGCGTTTCCTGCTGTGGGACAAGCCCGTGGACCGCGAGGCCCAGAAGGGCTATCGCGAAGCACGCGTGGCCCAGAAGCCCTACGTGTACTCGACCAAGGCCTGAGGCCCTGGGCGCAGGCGTGGCCTGACAGGTGACACAGCAGCACGTCATGGCCGCCGACGAAGGCGGCCTGCCACCAGCCGAGCTGGACGAGCAAGGTCTGCCTGAGGTCATTGACCAGGTGGCATTGGCGCGTCTGTATGGCGAGCCCTTGTTCGCCATGCCGACGGATCTCTACATCCCGCCGGACGCGCTCGAAGTCTTCCTGGAGACCTTCGAAGGCCCGCTGGACCTGCTGCTCTACCTGATTCGCAAGCAGAACTTCAACATCCTCGACATCCCTCTGGCGGATGTCACGCGGCAGTACCTGGCCTATGTGGACCAGATCCGCAAGACCAACCTCGAACTGGCATCCGATTATCTTCTGATGGCGGCCATGCTCATCGAGATCAAGTCGCGCATGCTGCTGCCGCCCAAGAAGACGGAAGAGGGCGAAGAGGCCGAAGACCCTCGCGCCGAGCTGGTCCGCCGCCTGATCGAGTACGAGCAGATGAAGTTGGCTGCAGCCAAGCTCGATCAGCTGCCGCTGCTGGGCCGCGACTTCCTGCGCGTCGAAATCCACAATGATCCATCGGTGCACGTGCGGCACCCCGACGTGGCCTTGTCCGATCTGCGCGAAGCGTGGATGGACATTCTGCAGCGCGCCCGCTTGAACAAGCACCACACCATCAGCCGGGAAGAGCTGTCGGTGCGAGAGTTCATGAGCCAGGTCTTGCGTACGTTGCAGGGCCGGCGTTTCGTCGAGTTCGAAGAACTGTTCGACACTTCTCGCGGCCCGCAGGTCATGGTGGTGACCTTCATCGCCATGCTGGAGCTGGCCCGCGAACGCCTGCTCGAAGTGACGCAGGCCGAGGCCTTTGCGCCCATCTACGTGCGCCTGGCTTACCAGCCGGCCTGAGCATTCAGGTTTGCTCAGCGTTCGATCCTGTAGATGCGGGCATTGTCGCCGTCGGTCATCACATACAGCCAGCCATCGGGGCCCAGCACCACATCGCGTATCCGGCCGATGACGTTGCTGAGCAGCGCCTCTCTGTTCAGGACGTGTTCGTTGTCCACGCCCAGGCGCCAGAGCGTCTGCCCGGCCAGCGAGCCCACGAAGAGGTGGCCCTCCCAGCCGGGGTAGCGCGTGCCGGTATTGAAGGCCATGCCGCTGGGCGCGGTGGAGGTGGGCACCCAGTAGCTCAGGGGCTCTTCGAAGTCCGGCGCGTGAACACCCCCGCCTACCCGACACGCTTCCCCGGGCGTCGCCCCGTAGGGGCAGCCATAACTGCGCAGGGGCCAGCCGTAGTTGCGGCCCGCACGCACCACGTTGATTTCGTCCCCGCCTTGGGGACCATGCTCGGAGACCCACAGCTCACCGGTCACCGGGTGGATGGCTGCGCCCTGGACGTTGCGGTGGCCCAGGCTCCAGATACCCGGCAGGGCCAGGCCGCTGGCGAACAAGGGGTTGTCGCCGGGTGTGCTGCCATCGCGGTTGATGCGCACGATCTTGCCCAGGTGCTTGGCCAGGTTCTGAGCGTTGTCGACACCCGGGTTGGCCGGGTCATCCTGCTGGCGTTAACCCAGGGTGATGAACAAGGTCTTGTCGCGGGCAAAAGCCAGGCGGGAGCCAAAATGGCCGGTCCCGGCCACTTTGGGGCGCTGACGAAAGATCACCTGGATGTTGCCCATCACCAGTTCGTTGAGTCGCCCGCGTGCCACGGCGGTGCCCGCCAGACCCGCTTCGGCATTCACCCCGGGCTCGGCATAGCTCCAGTAAATCCACGGTGTGCTCGGGTAGTCCGGGTCCAGTTGCACATCCAGCAGCCCACCTTGACCCGCGTTGGCCACAGCAGGGAGCCCGGTGATGGCACCCGACACCTGGCCATCCTGGCTTACCAGCCGCATCGTCCCGCGTTTTTCCGTGACCAGCAAGCGGCCATCCGGCATGAAGACCATGCCCCAGGGGGATGACAGCCCTTGCGCGATCAGCACCGTCCTGACGGATGTGCTGCTGGGGGTGCTCCCTGGGTTGCCCGCGGTGCTGTCGCCCGAGCCACCACAGGCACTCAGCATCAGGCACCACAGGGCGAGCCAGATCCCTGCAAGCCAGGACGAATGCGAGCCTGCACGGGCATCGGTGCGTGTCGAAAA
>JACPOH010000244.1 GCA_016185075.1 Aquabacterium sp.
AGATCGCCGATCACGCCGCCACCCAGTGCGATGATGGTGGCGGAACGCTCGCAGCGGTTCTCCAGCAATGCATCATATATGCGGTTGAGCGTCTGCCAGGTCTTGTACTGCTCGCCATCGGGCAGTTCCACGTCCAGCACGGTCTTGTGATGCGGTGCCAGCGCGGCACGCAGCTTCGCCGTGTACAGCGGGCCCACCGTCGTGTTGGTGACGATCAGCGCCTTGGAAGACTTGGGCAGCCCGGCAAACGACGCCGCCTGCAGCAGGCCGCCACCGATCAGGATGTCGTAGCTGCGCTCACCCAGGTCGATGCGGACCTCGGTGTTGCCAGAGGACGGGAAGGATGCGGGCGGAAGGGGTGTGGATGCCATGAGCCTGAACGCGCCCCGAACTTCGCGGAAGTTCGGTCCCGGCCGCGACGCAGGGGCATCAAAACAATGAATCGGGGTGACGAGCCTTGACCCTGGCACTGAAGGTAATCGGTTAGGGCTGCTTCGTTCCCGACCTGACCCGGTTGGCCGCACCCCCATGCAGGGAGGCCCGTCACGGCGGATTGTAAGCCATGCCGCAGGATCAGGCTGGAACTTGTTCGGCCAGCCAGCCTTGTATCAGGCCGATGTGCTGTGTCAGCGAGCCCTGGATGGCCGTCAGGCAGTGCGCAATGTGTGCGTTGTCCTGGTTGATCAGGGCGTTCTCGAGTGCCTCCGCATGCTGGGACAAGCGACTCAAGCCCAGGTTGCCGGAGGTGCCTTTCATCATGTGTGCGGCACGGCGGGCGGCTTCCTTGTCTTGCGCCAGCAAGGCCTGGCAACGGGGCACGAAATCGGTCTGTTCCAGGCAGAAACGCGCGACCAGCTTGCGCAGCAGGGCATCCTGCCCGCCACAGCGCTTGAGGGCGCCAATCTGGTCAAAGGTCGCGTCCGATGCGTCCGCGATCGCGGGCTCCGTTGACGAAGCAGGCCGCGTGGCCGCTGTCGAGGCACCCTGGGCTGCGGCGGGTACCGCAAACGGTTGCGGTGCGCGGCGGCTGTGTTGCAGGACCAGCCGAACCACGTCTGCCGGTTCAAATGGTTTGGCCAGGTGGTCGACCATGCCGGCCTCGGCACAGCGCTGGCGCTCTTCGGCCATGGCATGAGCGGTGAGTGCCACGACGGGCAGATCCGGCTCACGCATCAGCAACAGCTCCGTGGCCTGCAGCCCGTTGATGACCGGCATCTGCACATCCATCAGCACCACGTCAAAGTAGCCAGGGCCTTTCTCGCTGTGGATCTGCAGTGCCTGTTTGCCGTTTTCGGCGCAATGCAGCTCGGCTTGCTGCTGGCCCAACAAGCCCTGCAGGATCTCGCGGTTGATGTCCACATCGTCTGCCGCCAGCACCCGGATGCCGTTGAGTCGAGGGGTGTCATCCAGCTCGGGCAGCGCGGCGGTGTGCGCAGTCAGGGGCAATGCCGACGCATCGGCCTCTTCCAGCGGGATGACCAGCGTGAACGTGGCACCTTCGCCCAGGTTGCTGTGCAGCCGGATGTCACCCCCCATCAGCAGTGCCAGTTTGCGGCTGATGCTCAGGCCCAGACCCGTGCCGCCAAACCGCCTGGATGTGGATCCGTCGGCTTGCTCGAAGGGCGAGAAGACGCGCTCCTGCGCATCCGCGTGCATGCCGATGCCGGTGTCTTTGACGGCAAAGTACAGATGGCCGTGCCCCATCGACAAGGTCAGGGTCACCCCACCCTGGTTGGTGAACTTCACACCATTGCTCAGCAGGTTGATCAGGATCTGGCGAATGCGCAAGGCGTCGCCCATGATGGCCGAAGGCGTTTGCTCGCATTGCAGTGTCAAGGTCAAACCCTTGGCGGTTGCCCGCTCTTCCACCATGGCCACCGTGTCCTCGGCCAGCTGGCGTGGGTCCAATGGGCACTTGTCGATGGTGAGTTTGCCCGCGTCGATCTTGGAGAAGTCCAGGATGTCATTGATCACGCCCAGCAGATGGCGCCCCGAGCGTGTGATGCGTTCCAGAACAGTCTGTACCTGCGGGTCGCCTGCGGGCAGCTTCTGGCCCAGTTGGGCCAGACCCAGCACGCCGTGGAGCGGTGTGCGGATCTCGTGGC
>JACPOH010000245.1 GCA_016185075.1 Aquabacterium sp.
GCAGCTTGCACGGCTGACTGTGTCGCATCAACCGATTGAGCTCTTTCTCAATTTCTGCAATCCGTTGCGCAAGCTGACGCACCTCTTCCACCATCGAGCTCATCGTCGCCCGCAGCAGTGTTGGTATCGCACTTTGCTCATCTGCGATCAACTTGGCCATCTGCTTGAGCCCGGTATTGGCCCCCTTGCCAACCCTCAACCCAAATTCACGACACGCGCCCCTGAGCGCGTTGATCGTCGATGTTCGCCAACCCATCCACATCGAGCGCGTTCTGTGCAATGCCTGGAGCGCCTGCTGCTCTACGCTCTTGACTCGCACCGGATCAATGTCAGCGCAACGCGCTGCCTCCAGCAGTGCTGCCGCATCGGCTGCATCCGTCTTGTTGCGCTTGACGTAGGCTCGCACATACCTCGGCGGCAGCAACACCACCTCCACGCCGCGATTGATCAGCCAACGCGCCCAGTAGTGCGCCGTGCCACACGCCTCCATCACCACCAGCGCCACATCACGGTTGTCGAACCAGCGCTCAAACTGCGGCCGGCTGAGTCGGTGCTTGCCCCGGCGTTGCCACTTGGTATCTGCCTCGCACAGCTGGAACACCGATTCAGCTATGTCCACCCCGACAATCACGCCGGTGCTTGATTGAACATTGGCAAAACGGGCTGTAGTATTCATCTCGGACTCCTTCACGTAGTTGAGTACCGTCCTCCACGCCAAATGAAAGCCGGTTGGCACATTGATGCCGCAAAAACGCGGGGGAGTCCATCCCATCAGTCAAGCGGACGCCAACAAGGGCCATGGCTTCGCCATTTTCATGGCCAGTGTCGGTACCCTCCGCCTTCGGCTCCGGCGCCGCTTACCTTGGGCTACAAGGACTTCCCCATCTGTCAAGCGATAGGACACCATAGCCCGACAGCTTCGCTGCAGGCTATTCAAACCTCACTCGTTTCACACCACCTCAGCATCGATTCAAATCACGTCGCAGACCTGTAAACAGGGAGAAGA
>JACPOH010000246.1 GCA_016185075.1 Aquabacterium sp.
AGGTCTCGATGGCAGAGGCCTGGTTGGTGTTGAGCGCGCCGATCTGGGCGGTGCTCAGCACGCCAATCTGCGCCGAGTTCATGTTGGCGATCTGGTCGCTGGTCAGGGCTGCGACGTTGGTCGTGTTGACGGCCCGGACATCGGCGGTATTGAGTGCGCCAATCTGTGCCGTGCTCAGCGCGGTAACCTGGGCCGTGTTGAAGACGGCCACTTGAGCCGTGTTCATGATGGCCAGATCGACCGTTTCGATGGCACCGATCTGATTGGTATTGAGGCCCGCGACCTGGCTCGTGCTCAAGGCGCCGATTTGCGCCGAGTTCATCGCGGCGATCTGGTCGGTGCTCATGGCGGCAATGGCCGCCGTGGTCATGGCCCTGATCGAGGCCGTGTTCATGGCCTGCAGGTCGCTGGTTTCAATCGCGGCTACCTGTGCCGTGTTGAAGGCGCTCACCTGGGGGCTGTTGAGCGCTGCGGCGTCAGCCGTGCTCAGCGCCACGATCTGGTCTGTCGTCAGAACGGCTGTCTGCGTGCTGGAGAGCCCGCCCACTTGCGATGAGCTCAAGGCAGCGATCTGGTCGGTGGTCAGGTTGGCGACGCCAGCAGTGGTCAATGCACGCACCGACGCGGTGTTCAGACCTGCCAGGTCAGACGTCTCGATGGCCGCGACTTGCGCCGTGTTCAGCGCACCCACTTGCGTGGTAGCCAGTGCAGCGATCTGGCTGGAGTCCATCGCAGCGATTTGGTCCGTCGAAAGCGCAGAGATGGATGTGCTGGCAATAGCGCGGATTTCTGCGGTGGTGAACGCACCGATCTGGGCAGTGGTCAAGGCCGCCAGTTGGGCCGTGTTGAATGTGCCGATCTGGGCGGTGTTCAGTGCGCGGACGTCGTTCGTCTCCAGTGCCTGCACCTGGTTGGTATTCAGCGCAGACACTTGCGTGGTGCTCAGTGCCGTTACCTGAGCGGTGCTCATGGCGCTGACCTGGTCGGTCGTCAAGGCAGCCACTGCGGCCGTGCTCAGGGCGCGCACGCCGGTCGTGCTGATGGCCGAGATGTCGGTCGTTTCGATTGCCGCGACCTGCGCGGTGTTCAGCGTGGCGATGCTGGCCGTGCTGAGCACGCCCAGTTGCGTCGATGTCAGCGCGACCACCTGGTCGGTGGTCATGGCGGCAATTTGCGAGGTGCCCAGCGCGGCGATCTGCGTCGTGCTCAGGGTCGCGATCTGCAGGGTGTTCATCGCGCCAACGGCCGACGAGGTCAGTGCCCGGATGTCGGCGGTGTTGATGGCGCTGATGTCGTTGGTCTCGATCGCACCAATCTGCGTGGTGGTGAGCGCACCAAACTGTGTGGTGCCCAACGACGCGATCTGGGCCGAGTTCAGGGCGACGATCTGATCGGTCGTCAGCGCGGCGATGGCGGCTGTGCTCAGTGCCCGTGTGCTGGCGGTGGACAGGCCCGCCAGGTCACTGGTTTCGATGGCGGAAGCCTGTGCGGTGTTCAGCGCGGCAGCCTGGGCCGAGTTCAGGGCGCCGACCTGGGCCGAGTTCAGGGCGACGATCTGGTTGGTGTCCAGAGCGGCGACCTGATTGGTGCCCAGTGCGCCGATCTGCACCGTGCTCAGCGCGCCAGTCTGATCAGTGGTGAGCGCGGCAATGGCCGCCGTGCTGAGCGCCTTGATGCTGGCGGTGTTGAACGCGACGAGGTCAGCGGTTTCCACAGCCGAGATCTGCGACGTGTTGAGGGCGGCAACCTGGGTGGTAGACAAGGCACCGATCTGCGCAGAGTTCAACGCCACGATCTGATCGGTCGTCAGAGCCGCCACGGCCGCCGTCGACAGCGACCTGATGGCCGCGGTGTTGAGGCCGGCCAGGTCACTGGTCTCGATGGCTGTAACCTGGTTGGTGTTGAGCGAGCCGATTTGGGCGGTATTGAGCGCGCCGATCTGGGCCGAGTTGAAGGCCACGATGTCGTTCGTGTTCAGAACCGCAGACTGGTTCGTTCCCAGTGAGGCAATCTGGGTGGTGGACAGTGCCGATACCTGATCGGTACCGAGGGCGGCAATCGCGGCCGTGCTCAGTGCACGCATGTCGGCCGTGTTCAGGCCTGCAAGATCCGCCGTCTCGATGGCGGCGACCTGTGCCGTGTTGAGGCCCGCGATCTGGCTGGTGCTCATCGCGCCGATCTGGGCGGAGGCA
>JACPOH010000247.1 GCA_016185075.1 Aquabacterium sp.
ATTGAGGGACGGACGGGTCCCGTGCCAAGGAAACCCGGTATTGTCGCCCAATTGCACAGGCCGGGGCACAATGGCACGCTCTCGACAAACCAAGGGAAGAGGATCAGGTGGCGCAAGGCGGTGCTTCGGCCCATCACGCTTCGAGCAAGTCCGCGGGGTCGGCCAAGGCTGATGCCGCCGCCACGCCTGCGCGCTCGGCCCCGCAAAAGGCCATGGACAAGCTGGGCCTGGTGCGTGACATCGACCTGGCCTTGCACCTGCCCTTGCGCTATGAGGACGAAACCCGCCTGACCCTGCTGCGTGACGCCCGCGATGGCCAGACCGTGCAGCTGGAAGGTGTGGTCAGTGACAACCGCATCGAAGCCCGTGGCAGACGCCAGTTGATCGTGCGCCTGGACGATGGCACGGGCGAGGTGTTGCTGCGTTTTCTGAACTTCTACGGCTCTCAGCAAAAGAGCTGGGCACCGGGCGTGCGCCTGCGTGTGCGCGGCGAACTGCGTCATGGCTTCTGGGGCCGCGAGATGGTGCACCCCACCGTGCGCATCGTCGGCGACAACACGCCATTGGCGGCTTCGCTCACGCCGGTGTACCCGACCAGTGCCGGCCTGCCTCAGGCATATTTGCGCAAGGCTGTGGCATCGGCCTTGTCTCGCGCCCCACTGGAGGAGTTGATCCCGCCCGAGTTGCTGCCCGGACGCTGGCCGCGTCTGCGCGAGGCCTTGCACTTTCTGCATCACCCCTCGCCCGAGGTGGCGGTGGAGACGCTGGAGGACCACAGCCACCCCGCCTGGCAGCGCCTGAAGTTCGAGGAGCTGCTGGCCCAGCAGGTGTCGCAGATGCAGGCCCGCGCCGAGCGTGCGCACCTCAAGGCCCCCGTGCTCAAGGCCGTGCCGCAGGGCTTGCAGGAACGCTTGTTGGCGGTGCTGCCTTTCCAGTTGACCTCGGCCCAGCAGAAGGTGTGCGAAGAGATCGCGCAGGACTTGCAAAAGCCCCAGCCCATGCACCGCCTGCTGCAAGGCGACGTGGGCTCAGGCAAGACCGTGGTGGCCGCCTTGGCTGCGGCCGTGGCCATGGACGCGGGCTGGCAGTGTGCGCTGATGGCACCCACCGAAATCCTCGCCGAGCAGCACTTCCGCAAGCTGGTGGGCTGGTTGGAGCCCCTGGGCATCAAGGTGGCCTGGCTCACGGGCAGCCTCAAGGCCAAGGCCAAACGTGCTCAGCTCGATGCCGTGGCATCCGGCGAGGCGCAGCTGGTGGTGGGCACGCACGCCGTCATCCAGGATCAGGTCGAATTCGCCAGACTGGGCCTGGCGCTGATCGACGAGCAGCACCGCTTCGGTGTGGCACAGCGGCTGCAGTTGCGCCGCAAGCTGGAGAGCAGCGAGCTGGAGCCGCACCTGCTGATGATGAGCGCCACACCGATCCCGCGCACCCTGGCCATGACCTACCTGGCCGACCTCGAAGTCAGCACGATTGACGAGTTGCCTCCTGGCCGCACGCCCATCGTCACCAAAGTGTTCGCAGACACCCGCCGCCCGGATGTGATCGAACGCATCCACGATGAGGTGGCCAAGGGCAGCCAGGTCTACTGGGTCTGCCCCTTGATCGACGAGACGGAAGACAGCGACCAGGCCGCTGATGAGTTGGCCGGTCGCGACAGCAAGCGCCGCCCTCCGCTGGACCTCAGCAACGTCACCCAGACGCACCAGGAGCTGAGCGAGGCGCTCGCAGGCTTCGGTGTGGGCCTGCTGCATGGGCGCCTGCCTGCCGCCGAGAAGGCTGACGTCATGGCGCGTTTTTCATCGGGCGAGCTGTCGGTGCTGGTGGCCACCACCGTGATCGAAGTGGGGGTAGACGTGCCCAACGCCAGCCTCATGGTGATCGAGCATGCCGAACGATTTGGCTTGAGCCAGTTGCACCAGCTGCGCGGGCGGGTGGGGCGCGGTGCCGTGGCCAGCGTGTGCGTGCTGCTGTATGCCTCGCCCTTGTCCGACTCGGGCAAACAACGCCTCAAGGCCATGGCCGAGACCACCGATGGCTTCGAGATCGCGCGGCGCGATCTCGAGATCCGCGGGCCGGGCGAGTTCATGGGCTCGCGGCAATCTGGCGCGGCGCTTTTGCGCTTTGCGGATCTGAACGAAGACCAGGGGCTGGTGGTGCGCGCCCGCCAGATCGCCGAGATCATGCTGCGTGACCACCCCGACGCGGCGCAACGCCATGTGGCCCGCTGGTTGGGCCAGAAGTCGGAATTCCTCAAGGCCTGACAGGGTATCTTTCGGGGCGGGCACTTACCGCACAAATTCAGCACAATCAAAACCATGACGCTGACTGAACTCCGCTACATCGTTGCCGTGGCACGCGAACGCCACTTCGGGCGGGCCGCCGAGGCCTGCTTCGTGTCCCAGCCCACCTTGTCGGTGGCCGTCAAGAAGCTCGAAGACGAGCTGGATGTGCGCTTGTTCGAGCGCGGCAGTGCCGAAATCAGCGTCACCCCGCTGGGCGAGGAAATCGTGCGTCAGGCGCAGGCCGTGCTGGAGCAGGCCCAGGCCATCAAGGAGATCGCCAAGCGTGGCAAGGACCCGCTGGCCGGCGCGCTGCGCCTGGGCGTGATCTACACGATCGGGCCCTATCTGTTGCCTGAATTGGCCCAGCGAGCGTGCATCAGCGCCGAGGAACTCAAGCGCGAGACCATGCTGCTGCTGGGCGCGGGGCATTGCTTCCGCGACCATGTGCTGGAGGTCTGCCCCGAGTTCGCGCGCTTCTCCAGCGACGCGGAGGGCATCCGCAAGAGCTTCGAGGGCTCGTCCCTGGAGACCATCAAGCACATGGTGGCCGCCGGCATGGGCGTGACGGTGGTGCCCATGCTGTCGGTGCCGCGTGAGCCGCATCCGCACCTGGTGTTCGTGCCTTTTGAAGCGCCTGTGCCCACGCGCCGCGTGGTGCTGGCCTGGCGGCGCAGCTTCACGCGCTACGAGGCGATCGCTGCCTTGCGCAATGCCATCTACGCCTGCCCGCTGGAAGGCGTTCAGCGGCTGACGTCCTGATCCGGCTGGCGCTTCAGGCCTGGGCAGAAGGCTCGGGTGGTTCGGGCTGCTCGGCCGGCCTTTGCGGGTCGAAACAATCCACCACCGCGAAGTACAGGGAGCCGTAGAAGGCCGCGGCCAGGCCCATGCTGGCTGCCATGGTCAGGGCATTGACCAGTGCCGGTATCGGCAGGATGGTGACGATCAGGCCGGCCGTCAGCGCCAGGGCGCTGAGCACGCCGAACCAGCCCAGGCCAAACAGCACAAAGGCACCCAGGTTGCGCCAGCTGGCCACGGCACTGAAAAACAGCGCCTTGGGCAGGGGCACGCGTGCCCACATGATCAATGCCGGTGCGTGCAGAAACAGCAGCGTCACCGGCAAGGTCAGCACCAGATCCAGCAGCATGCTTTGCTGGACCAGCGGGTTGGTGATCACCTCGGCCAGGTCCTGCGCCTTGGTCTTGATGTCTTCCAGTGCTTGCGGATCAGGCCCCAGCCAGCCCGACAGTTGCAGCGCACCCAGCATGCACAGGCCATACAGCAGACCGAGTTGGCCAAACGCCTTGCGGATGGCCGCATCACTCTTGAATGGCTCGATCATCACGGTGGGCGTGATGGATTGACCGGTCAGCACGCGGCGCGTGGCCAGTATGACGCCCATCCACACGACAGGGGCCAGGCAGGTCACCAGGGCCAGCCCGATCTCCTGCAGCAGGAGCATCAGCAACATGGCCGCCATGCTGGTCAAGCCCAGCAGGCTGATGTAGCCCAAGGGCTGTTGCCGGCAGGCCAGCAAGCCCTGGCGCACCCAGACCAGCCCCCGAGAGGCTTTGACCAGTTTGAGTTTCATGCTCAGGCCGCAGCGCCGCGTTGATAGGACCAGGGTTGCTGGCGACGCAGCGTGAGCACGCGCTCGAAGTGCGTCGGGTCGTGCGGCTGGAGCATGGCCGCATCGCGCGGCAGGTAGTAGTCCCACAGGCGGGACGTCCAGAAGCGCAGGGCAGCCGCGCGCAGCAAGGCGGGCAGCAGCACGAGTTCGTCATCCGTCAGCGCGCGTTGGGCATCGTAGGCGGCCACAAAGGCTTGGGCCCGGACCGGGTCGATGGCACCCGTCGCGAGGTCGATGCACCAGTCGTTGAGGCACACCGCGATGTCGAAGCCGAAGGTGTCGCAGCCAGCGAAATAGAAGTCGAAGAAGCCCGACAGCACCGGGCCATCGAACATGACGTTGTCGCGGAACAGGTCAGCGTGGATGGGGCCGCTGGGCAGGGCCTTGTAGCTCGCCGAGCGCGCCAGTTCCTGTTGCATGCGGGCCAGCATGGCGCCCACTTGCGCGCAGTCGGCAGCCTGCGGCGCCAGCTGGTTGCGGCCCTTCAGGCGGGTGACCACGGCTGCCGGCTTGCCCTTGAGCGTGTGCAGGATCTCGCCCTGGGCGTTGGCCTGTGGCGCCGGCACCGGGATGCCGCGGTTCGCCAGGTGGTGCATCAGGTTGAGGTAGAAGGGCAACTGCTCGTAGCTCAGCCGCTCGAACAAGGTCAGCACGTAGTCACCCTTGTCCGTGCTGACAAAGTAATTTGTGTTCTCGATGCCGGAGGTGGCGCCATGCATGGATTGCAAGGTACCCAGATCCAGGTCGGACAGCAGTCCAGCCGCTTCCTGCGGGGACACTTCGGTGAAAACGGCCATGTGACTCAGTCAAGCATCGAGAAGGCGGGGGCCCCTGGCAACAAAAAGGTGCATCGGCATGGAAAACCGCAACCAGATGTTGCGATGACTCACAGCTTAGGCGTAAACCCTCAGGCTCCGGGGGAAGACGAGCGTGTGAGTGTAGGAGTCGCTGTGGCAGACTTCTCAGGATATTGAAAACCCCGCCCCACCGTTTCGTGGGGGCGTGCATTTTTCCTATAACGAGGAACCGGTCCCGCATCATGAGCACTTCAGCCCCGAGCAAGTATTCCAAGACCCTGTCCACGCTGGCTGCAGCGTTGTCGCTGGTGAGCCTGTCGGCCATGGCCCAGGAACGCGAGTCCGCCCCGCTGGGCATCTATGGCGGTGGCGCCTTTGGTGTGGGGGCTGCGCAATGGGAATGCGGCACCAGCTGCAACCGGGCCACATTCAGCGGCAAGTTTTTCGGTGGCAAGCGCCTGACCCCGGGGCTGGCGGCTGAAGTCAACTACATGTTCTTCGGCGGCCTGGACCGTGCCAATGATGCCCGCACCTCTGCGCAGACTGGCGTGTCTGCCGTGCGCCAGAAGATGCGCGCCCTGTCGGTGGGCATCAACTGGGAAGTCGAACTGCTCAATGACTTCACCAACAGCCTGCGTGTGGGCTGGGCCTTCACCCGCAAGGACCAAAACGTTACCACCTGCCTGAACGCCAACGCAACGACCTACGCTTGTGGCTCATCCACCACCGAGCGCAGGATCGACTACGGCAGCGCCCCTTACTTCGGTGCCGGCCTGTCCTACCAGTTCGCCCGCGACATGCGTCTGCTGTCGAGCTTCGACTACGTGATCAAGGGCCACGAGAGCTACTACCTGTTCGGTGTTGGCGGCTCGCTGGAGTTCTGATCCCCCAGGAGGCCGGGGCCCTGCGCCCTGACGAAGGCCTCCTGAATATGGCGACACGATAAGGCGGCACAATCCGGGGCATGAACGCCCCGGTGACCCCCACTCCTGACTCCGCCCCCATCCTGCTGCTGGTAGACGGCTCCAGCTACCTCTACCGCGCCTTCCATGCCATGCCCGACCTGCGCGGGCCGCAGGGCGAACCGACCGGCGCCTTGCACGGCATGGTCAACATGATGGGCTGGCTGCGTGACCACATTGGCGCCGAACATGCCGTGTGCGTGTTCGATGCCAAGGGTCCGACCTTCCGCGACGAGTGGTACCCCGAGTACAAGGCCCATCGCCCATCGATGCCGGATGATCTGCGTGCGCAGATCGAACCCATCCACGAGGTGGTCAAGCTCCTCGGCTGGCCGGTGCTGGAAGTCCCCGGCATCGAAGCCGATGACGCGATCGGCACCCTGGCCAGGGTGGCAGCCGCTGCAGGGCCCCGCGTGGTCATCTCCACCGGCGACAAGGACCTGGCTCAACTGGTCAACCCGCAGGTCTCCTTGATCAACACCATGGCCAAGCCGCCCGAGGTGCTGGACATCCCCGGCGTGCAGGCCAAATTCGGCGTGCCACCCGAGCGCATCATCGATTACCTGACCCTGATCGGCGACGCGGTCGATAACGTGCCCGGTGTCGAGAAGGTGGGCCCCAAGACGGCTGTGAAGTGGCTGGCTGAATACGGCTCGCTGGAAGGCGTGATGGCGGCCGCAGACAGCATCAAGGGCGTGGTGGGCGAGAACCTGCGCAAGGCACTGGACTGGTTGCCGCAAGGTCGCCGCCTCATCACCGTCAAGCTGGACTGTGACCTGACCGGCCACGTGCCCCAGTGGCCTTCCCTGGACGCGCTGGCGCTCAAGGCCCCCGATCTGCCGGCCCTGCTGGATTTCTACACGCGTTACGGCTTTCGCACGGCGCGCGCCGAGGTCGAGAAGCAACTGGGCCTGAGCCCCTCGGCGGCGGCTTTGCCCGCCACGGCCGGCAAGGCGACCAGAGCGCCCAAAGCGCCCAAGGCAAGCGCCACGGGCGATCTGTTTGGGGCTGACGCCGGTCCCGCGGGCGACGGCTCGGCTGCCTCATCGGACGGTGAGACCTTGGCCTCTGGCAGCGCGGTGGCGTCCTCCCTGAGCCAGGTCGAAACCCATTACGACACCATCCTGGATTGGCCCGCGTTTGACGCGTGGCTGGCCCGCTTGCAGGCCGCGCCGCTGGTGGCGTTTGACACCGAGACCGACTCGCTCGACCCCATGCAGGCCCGCATCGTGGGCCTGTCGTTCAGCGACAAGGTGGGTCGTGCGTGCTACATCCCGCTGCGCCACGAAGGCCCCGATGCGCCCGCGCAATTGCCGCTGGAAGAGGTGCTGGCCAGGCTAAAGCCCTGGCTGGAGGACGCCAGCAAAGCCAAGGTCGGCCAGAACATCAAGTACGACACGCACGTGCTGGCCAACCACGGCATCTGCATCCAAGGCTATGCGCACGACACCATGCTGGAAAGCTATGTGCTCGAAGCGCACCGTCGCCACAACCTGGCCGATCTCGCGCTGCGCTTCGTGAACCGCGCCGGCCTGAGCTATGAAGACGTGGCTGGCAAGGGGGCCCAGCAGATTCCCTTTGCCCAGGTGGCGGTGGACAGGGCCGCGCTCTACTCCAGCGAAGACAGCGACCTGACCTTGCACGTGCACGAGACCCTGTGGCCGCGCCTTCAGGCCGAGCCCGGTCTGCTGGACATCTACCAGCGCTTCGAGTTGCCCACCTCGCGTGTGCTGCAGCGCATCGAGCGCAACGGCGTGCTGATCGACGCGGATCTGCTAAGGCAGCAAAGTCATGAGCTGGGCCAGCGCATCATGGCACTGGAGCAGGAGGCCTACGAGCTGGCCGGCCAGCCCTTCAACCTGGGCTCGCCCAAGCAGCTCGGCGAGATCCTGTTCGTCAAGCAGGGGCTGCCCATCGTCAAGAAGACGGCATCTGGCGCGCCCTCCACCAACGAAGAGGTGCTGGAAAAGCTGGCCGAGGATTACCCGCTGCCGGCGCGCATTCTGGAATACCGCAGCATGGCCAAGCTCAAGTCCACCTACACGGACAAGCTGCCGCTGATGATCAACCCGAGCACGGGCCGGGTGCACACCAACTATGCACAGGCCGTGGCCGTCACGGGCCGCCTGTCAAGCAACGACCCCAACTTGCAGAACATCCCGGTGCGCACGGCAGAAGGCCGCCGCATCCGCGAAGCCTTCATCGCGCCGCCGGGGCGTGTCATTGTCTCGGCCGACTACTCGCAGATCGAGCTGCGCATCATGGCCCACATCTCGCAGGACGAGAACCTGCTGCGCGCCTTTGCCGAGGGCATGGATGTGCACCGCGCCACCGCCAGCGAGATCTTCGGCGTGACGCCCGACGAAGTCAGCAGCGAGCAGCGCCGTTACGCCAAGGTCATCAACTTCGGCCTGATCTACGGCATGAGCGCGTTCGGGCTGGCCAGCAACCTGGGTATCGAACGCTCGGCGGCCTCGGCCTACATCGAGCGCTACTTCACGCGCTACCCCGGTGTGA
>JACPOH010000147.1 GCA_016185075.1 Aquabacterium sp.
CGGGTACGCGCGATGTACGTGTGGCATGCCGTCGAGGAAGTCGAGCACAAGGGCGTCGCCTTCGACGTCATGCAACAGGTTGCGCAAGTGGGCTATTGGCACCGTTGCTGGGCCCTGCTGCTGGTCAGCATCCAGTTTCCCTTGTTTGTCTTCCAGATCCTCAACCACAGGCTCAAGGTCGACGGCTACCGACGCACCCAACGCTGGGGGATCTGGCTCAAGGGCCTGTGGTGGCTGTACAAGCCTGGAGGCCTGATGGGCCCGCTGTTGCGGCCCTATCTCGCGTGGTACCGCCCGGGCTTCCACCCCTGGGACGAAGCCGCCTCGCCCGAGTTCGACACCTGGCTGGCCGTCATGCGTCACGGCGGTGACCCCGTGGCCGCCAGCAATGCACTGCATCCACAGGCCTGATCCACGAGCCCGCGCTCGAGCCTCTGGCAAAAAAAGAGGCCCATGCCAAACGGCATGAGCCCTTCTGTCACCGGTCAGGCGCGTCAGCGGAAACCTTCAGGCATCCGCCCAACCGCCATCAACCGGCAGCGCGCTTGCTCAGGATCTCGAACGCCGGCAAGGTCTTGCCTTCCAGCACCTCCAGGAACGCACCACCACCGGTCGAGATGTAGCCCACATCCTTCTCGATGCCGTACTTGGCAATGGCCGCCAGGGTGTCGCCGCCCCCGGCAATCGAGAACGCGCTCGACTCGGCAATCGCCTTGGCGATCGTCTTCGTGCCTTGCTCGAACGCTTCGAACTCGAACACGCCCACCGGGCCGTTCCACACCACCGTGCCGGCGGCCTTCAACTGAGCGGCCAGCTTGGCAGCCGTCTTCGGGCCGATGTCCAGGATCATGTCGTCGTCAGCCACCTCGTTGGCGGCCTTGATCGTCGCCGGCGCATCGGCCGCAAAGGTCTTGACCACCACCACGTCTTCCGGGATGGGTACTTCAGCGCCGCGGGCCTTCATGGCCTCGATCACGGCCGTTGCCTCACCCAGCAGATCGGGCTCAGCCAGGGATTTGCCTATCTTCAAACCGGCGGCCAGCATGAAGGTATTGGCAATGCCACCGCCGACGATCAGCCCATCCACATTCTTGGCCAGCGACTGCAGAATCGTGAGCTTGGTCGACACCTTCGAGCCCGCCACGATGGCCAGCAGCGGGCGCTTGGGTGCTTCCAGCGCCTTGTTAATGGCATCGATCTCGGCCGACAGCAGCGGGCCGGCGCA
>JACPOH010000148.1 GCA_016185075.1 Aquabacterium sp.
TGACGCTTGAGATCAGGCGGGTGATATCGACGCGTGCGCTTCGTTGGCGTGCTTTGCATAGTGTCCACTTGTCTCCTTGGTGGACACTATCCTTACGGGTCACGCGTGCGATCTCAAGATGACTTCACCGGACGCATACTGTCAGCCAACATGCTCACCATTCGCCAGGATGGCATCGAGAAGGTCTGGCGCGGTTTGACCGACCTGCCCGAGGTGCTGGCGGCCAGCAACAACTGAGCAGCCTCAGGTCGAGCCCGGCCCGCCGGCCTTCGCCGATGCGGCCAGCGGAGCCAGTTCCGCCTCCGTGAGCGTTTCACGCTCCAGCAGCAGGCGGGCGCCTTGTTCCAGCAAGGTGCGCCGTGCCTGCAGGCCTTCCATGGCCCGCTTGTAGGCGCTGTCGATCAATTGCCGTACGGCTTCGTCGATGTGGCGCGCGGTGTCGTCGCTGTAGTTGCGCTCGGACCCGAACTGCGGCAGCTGGGTCAGGAAGGGCGTGCGTTGCCGTTCGTAGGCCACCTGACCCAGTTCACCAGACATGCCCAGGCGGGTGACCATGTCCAGCGCGATGTCGGTGGCCTTGGCCAGGTCGTCAGCTGCGCCGCTGGAGACTTCGCCCAGCATGAGTTGCTCGGCGGCGCGGCCACCCAGCAGCACGGTCATGCGGTTTTCCAGCTCGCTGCGGGTGCTCAGGAAGCGGTCTTCGGTTGGGCGCTGCATGGTGTAGCCCAAGGCCCCGATCCCGCGCGGGATGATGGAGATCTTGTGCACCGGGTCGGCGCCTGGCAGGGCCATGGCCAGCAGCGCATGACCCATCTCGTGATAGGCCACGGTTTCACGTTCGCGCGGGCTGAGCACGCGGTTGCGCTTTTCGATGCCGGCGACGATGCGTTCGATGGCTTCGTTGAAGTCCCGTGCCTCGACGGCATCGGCGCGACGGCGCGTGGCCAGCAGCGCCGCCTCGTTGACGAGGTTGGCCAGGTCCGCGCCGGCAAAGCCGGGCGTGAGCCCGGCGATGGTGTCCGGGTTCACGTCTGGTGCCATGGTGATCTTCTTGAGGTGCACGCGCAGGATGTCGATGCGGCCTTTGCGGTCGGGGCGATCGACCAGCACCTGGCGGTCGAATCGGCCGGCGCGCAGCAGGGCAGGGTCCAGCACCTCGGGGCGGTTGGTGGCCGCCAGGATGACCACGCCCACGCTAGCATCAAAGCCGTCCATCTCGGACAGCAACTGGTCCAGCGTCTGTTCTTTTTCGTCGTGGCCGCCGCTCAAGGGGCCGGCACCGCGCGCGCGCCCCAGGGCATCGAGTTCATCAATGAAAATGATGGCCGGCGCAGCCTGGCGCGCCTGCTCGAACAGGTCGCGCACACGCGCGGCGCCCACGCCCACGAACATCTCCACAAACTCCGAGCCGCTGATCGAGAAGAAGGGCACGCCTGCTTCACCAGCCATCGCGCGGGCCAGCATGGTCTTGCCGGTGCCTGGCGGCCCGATCAGCAAGATGCCCTTGGGCATGCGTGCGCCCAGGCGGCCATACGACTTCGGGTTCTTCAGGAAGTCCACCGATTCGCGTAGCTCGTCCTTGGCTTCGTCCACGCCGGCCACGTCGTCGAAGTGCACGCTGATGTCGGTTTCGGCGTAGACCCGTGCGCGGCTCTTCCCCACGGTCATCATGCCGCCCAGCCCCCCGAGGCCGCCGTCCTTCATCATCTTGCGCGCCAGCAGGTTCCACAGCCCGAACATCAAGAGCACGGGCAGGACCCAGGAAAGCAGGTCGTGCACGATGGTGTTCTCGATCACACCTTCGAAGCGCACCTTGTGTGCGGCTAGGTCCTTGGCCAGCTCTGGCTCGACGCGGGTGGTGACGAAGCGTTGACGCCCGTCTGCCAGTGGCTTCTTGAGCTCGCCCTCGATGGTGTTGCTGCCGATGCGGATGGAGGCCACATCGCCGCTTTGCAGATGCTGCACGAACTCGCTGTAGGGCATGGGCTGCACCTGCGCGTTGTTGACCCACAGGTCGCGCACCCACAGCACGGTCAGCAGGATCAGGGCCAGGCCCCAGGGGCTCACAGGCCAGGGCTTGTTGTGGCCATTTGGGCCCTGGTTGGATGGGTTGGGCGCGTTGAACACCTTGAGACGCCTTCAGCTTTGCATGCGGCCCACCGCGGCACGAAAGCGCCGCAGCGAGCCAATGAAGAACACGGTGCCAATGAGCGCAATGGCGGCAAACTGCGGCCACACGATGCTCAGATCGGCCCCCCGGTAGAGGATAGCTTGCGCGAAGCTCACGAAGTGGGTGGTGGGCGCACCCATCATGATGAGACGCACCACATCGGGCATGCTTTCGGTGGGCGTCATGCCGCCCGAGAGCATTTCCAGCGGCAGCAACACCAGGATCATCAGCAGGCCCAGTTGCGGCATGGAGCGCGCCACCGTGCCCATGTAGATGCCCATGGAGGTGGTGGCAAACAGGTGCAGGGTGCAGCCCGCCAGGAACAGCCCGACCGAGCCCGTGACGGGCATGGCCAGTGCGCCCCGCAGCACGAAGTGCACGGCCAGGCCGGTGGCCAGCATCACCACGGCGCCCATGGCCCAGACCTTGGCCAGCATGATCTCGACCGGTTTGAGCGGCAGCACCAGCAGGTGCTCGATGGTGCCGTGTTCGCGCTCGCGGATCAGGGCCGCGCCGGTCAGGATGATGGACAGCATGGTCACGTTGTTGATGAGCTCCATCACGCCCATGAACCAGGTGTTGTCCAGCGCCGGGTTGAAACGCATGCGCATGGCCAGGTCCAGCACGGGCGTGCTGACGCTGCGCTCGCGTTGCACGAACTCGGCGATCTCGCTCAGGGCGATGCTCTTGATGTAGCCCGAGCCCAGGAAGGCCTGGCTCATCTGGGTGGCGTCCACATTGAGCTGGATGGCGGGGGACTTGCCCGCCAGCACATCGCGCTGGAAGTCCGGTGGGATGTCCATCACGAAGGTGTAGCGGCCCGCGTCCATGCCCGGGTCCATGTCGGGCAGGCCAATGAGGCTGGGCTTCATGAAGGTTGGCGGGTAGAACGCGTTGACGATGCGCTGCGACAGGGTGGACTGGTCTTCATCGACCACGGCCATGGGCGCACGGTGCAGGCGGTCAGGGGCGCCCTTGGCAGCGGTATACAGCGCGCCCGAGAAGGCCCAGATCACGAACAGCAGGAGCAGGCGGTCGCGCCACAGGCTGCGCAACTCCTTGATGCCCAGGTTGAAGACATTGGCCAGTGATCGCTGAAAGCTGTTCATGGCGCGCTCACTTGTCCTGCTTCTTGAGCAAGGCCACGCTGACGATGGTCAGCACGGGGATGGCCAGTGCCAGCGGCACGAAGTAGGGCCACAACTCGGCAAAGCCCAGCGCCTTGGAATACGTGCCCCGGCTGATGATCAGGAAGGGGCCGGTGGGGTAGATGCGGCCCAGCACGGCCGCGAAGCCTTCCAGCGACGACACCGGGTTGATGATGCCCGAGAACTGGATCGCGGGCAGCATGGTGGCCAGCGAGGTACCGAAGATGGCCGCGATCTGGCTGCCCGTGAAGGTGGACATGAACAGACCCAGGCCCGTGGCGGCCGTGACGTAGAGCAGGGCACCGACCGTGAGCGTGAGCAGGCTGCCCTTTAGCGGCACGCCAAAGCCCCAGACGGCCATGGCCGTCATCAAGGCGAAGCTGACCATGGCGGTGCCGATGTAGGGCAGTTGTTTGCCCAACAGGAACTCCAGCTTGGTAACGGGCGTGACGTACAGGTTGATGATGGAGCCCAACTCCTTCTCGCGCACCACACCGAGCGCCGTCAGCATCGCCGGGATGGGACAGGCCGTGCAGCGCGGCTTGTTCGCTCAGGTAGTCCGCGTGCAGACCTTGCAGGTAGCCGGCCACCGTTTCAGCGCGCTGCGGCATGGCGCCATCCACCCATACGCCGATGCTGGTGGGGCGGCCGCGTTGAAGGTCGGCGGCAAAGCCGGGCGGGATCTCCACGGCCAGGCTCAGCTCACCGGTGCGCATGCGACGGTCCAGATCGGCGTCACTCTGGATGGGGGGCTGCTCCAGGAAGTAGGGCGAGCCGGCGATGTTGAGCACGTAGTTGCGGCTGACCGAGGTCTGGTCGCGGTCCAGCACGGCAAAGCGCAGGTCCTGCACGTCCATGCTGATGCCGTAGCCCATGATGATCATCAGCAAGGCCGTGCCCAACAGCGCCAGCGTCAGGCGAATGGGGTCGCGGCGCAGCTCCAGCGACTCGCGGTGGGCATAGCTCAGCAGACGGGCCAGGCTGAATCGTGTGGCGCGATGGCGGCGCGGCGGTGGGCCCGATAGCACGCTTTCTGAAGCGGCCGCCGGCACCGCCACAGGGTGCATGCGGCTGGGAGGCTGCGGTACGGCCACCTCTTGCGGCAAGCCAGGGGCATCGACGGATTGCGCCTGCTCCAGCAGCGCAATGAAGGTCTCCTCCAGGCTATGGTGCCCGTGCTGATGCATCAGATCGCCGGGTGTGCCGCTGGCCAGCACACGACCCGCATGCATCAGCGAGATGCGGTCGCATCGTTGGGCCTCGTTCATGAAGTGCGTCGAGATGAACAAGGTGACGCCGTCCTCGCGTGACAGCCGGATCATCAGCTCCCAGAAACGGTCGCGCGCGATCGGGTCCACGCCCGAGGTGGGCTCGTCCAGGATCAGCATGTCGGGCTGGTGCACCACCGCGACGGCCAATGACAGGCGTTGGCGCACGCCCAAGGGCAGCTTGTCGGGCAACTCGGTGGCCACGCCTTCCAGATCAAAGCGTTGCAGCATGGCGCGCACGCGCTCGGCTCTTTGCGCCTCGGGCACATGAAACAGCCTGGCGTGCAGCTCCAGGTTCTGGATCACCGTCAACTCGTTGTACAGCGAGAAGCCTTGCGACATGTAGCCCACGCGCTGGCGCACGGCCAGGTCATTGGCGTCAACGGGGTGGCCGAACAGCGAGGCTGAACCCTCGGTGGCCGGCAGCAGGCCCGTGAGCATCTTCATCGTGGTGGTCTTGCCGCAGCCGTTCGAGCCCAGGAAGCCGAAGATCTCTCCCTTGTGGATGGACAAGTCCACCTGATCCACGGCAGTGAAGTCGCCAAACCGGCAGGTCAGGCCTCGGGCTTCAATGGCGATGTCGCCATCATCACTGCGGCGAGGCGGCACGACCAGCGCATGGTGCCCTTCCCGGCGCTGAGCGGGCAGCAGCTGGATGAAGGCCGATTCCAGGTCCGTGCGGCCTGTTCGAGCCAGCAGCTCGGCAGGGCTGCCGGTGGCGAGCACACGCCCGGCATCCATGGCCACCAGGTGATCGAAGCGCTGGGCCTCTTCCATGTAGGCCGTGGCGATCAGCACGCTCATGCCCGTCTGGCGCTGGCGGATGCGTTCGATCAGCTCCCAGAACTGGCGGCGCGACAGCGGGTCGACACCCGTGGTGGGCTCGTCGAGGATCAACAGGTCCGGGTCGTGGATCAGGGCGCAGCACAAGCCCAGCTTCTGCTTCATGCCGCCTGACAACTTGCCGGCGGGGCGATCGGCAAACGGGGCCAAGCCGGTGCTCGTCAACAGATCGTGGATGCGCGCGGCACGCTCGCGCTCGCCATGGCCAAACAGCCGGCCAAAGAAGTCCACGTTTTCGCGCACCGACAAGGTCGCGTACAGGTTCTTGCCCAGGCCTTGGGGCATGTAGGCGATGCGCGGGCACACCTCGCGCCGGTGTGCAGCCTTGGCCATGTCCTGACCGAGCACCTGGATATGCCCCGTCTGGATGCGCCGAGCTCCTGTCAGCAGCGCCAGCAAGGTGGATTTGCCCACGCCGTCTGGCCCGATCAGCCCCACCATGCGCCCGGACGGGATGTCCAGGCTGATGTCATCCAGCGCCTTGACCCGTTTGTAAGCGTGGGTCAGCGACTGGATGCGGGCAACGGGCTGGTTCACGGTGCGCTGCCCGGCTTGTTGTAGGCCTGGGCGGGCAGGGCGATCTGCGTGTCGACGAGGTTGAAGCTGAAGCCGGAGGGTGTGCGGATGAAGTCGAACGACTCGAGGGCGGTGCGGCTCTTCTCGGCGGGCGTCATCGACCCG
>JACPOH010000149.1 GCA_016185075.1 Aquabacterium sp.
AGCAGCGGCACCAGGGCACGCTTGGCCAGACGGCCGTGGCCGATTTCGCGGCGCTTGGGCGAACCCACACGACCGGTTTCGCCAGTGGCGAACGGAGGCATGTTGTAGTGGAACAGGAAGGTGTCGCGGAAGTCGCCGGTCAGGGCGTCAATGCGTTGTGCATCCTGTTCGGTGCCCAGGGTCGAGATGACCAGAGCCTGGGTTTCACCACGGGTGAACAGGGCCGAGCCGTGCACGCGAGGCAGCACGCCGGTGCGGATCTCGATGGGGCGCACAGTGCGGGTGTCGCGACCGTCGATACGAGGCTCGCCGGCCAGGATCTGGCTGCGCACGATCTTGGCTTCGATGTCGAACAGCATGCTCTCGACCTTGACGTCGTCAAAAGCGATGCCTTCGGCCGTCAAAGCGGCCTTCACTTCGGCGTAAGCGGCACGGCAGGCTTGCGTACGAGCTTGCTTGGAGCGGATCTGGTAGGCGGCGCGCAGAGGGCCTTCGGCCAGGCTGTTGACCTTGGCAATGAAGCCTTCGTCCTTGGCGGGGGGCTGCCAGTCCCAAGCGGGCTTGCCGGCGTCGCGCACGAAGTCATGGATAGCCTGGATGGCCACATTGCCTTGCTCGTGACCGAAGACCACGGCGCCCAGCATCACGTCTTCAGACAGCTGGTCGGCTTCGGATTCGACCATCAGCACGGCGGTTTCGGTGCCAGCCACCACCAAGTCCATCTTGGACTCGGCCATTTGCGAGGGGCTGGGGTTCAGCACGTATTCGCCGTTGATGTAGGCCACGCGCGCGGCACCGATCGGGCCGTTGAACGGGATGCCCGAGATCGACAGCGCGGCGCTGGAAGCGATCATGGCAGCGATGTCGGACGCCACTTCAGGGTTCAGCGACACCACGTGGATCACCAGTTGCACTTCGTTGTAGAAGCCTTCGGGGAACAGGGGGCGGATCGGACGGTCGATCAGACGCGAGGTCAGGGTCTCGAACTCGGAAGGCTTGGCTTCACGCTTGAAGAAGCTGCCAGGGATCTTGCCGGCGGCGTAGGTCTTTTCGAGGTAGTCGACCGTCAAGGGGAAGAAGTCCTGGCCGGGCTTGGCATTCTTGGCGCACACCACGGTGGCCAGCACGACGGTGCCTTCGATGTCAACCAGCACGGCGCCGGTGGCTTGACGGGCGATTTCACCCGTTTCCATCTTGACGGTGTGGTTGCCCCACTGGAAGGTCTTGGTGACTTTGTTGAACATGGTCATGGAAGTGATCTCCGGTTTATATCGGGTGCCTTGCGACACCTTTGGTTATGCCGTCACTCAGTCGCGATGCCATTCCAGCGAGGTTGACGAGGCTGCAACCTCGTTGGAATGACACAGCGTTCGCTTGTCGAGTGCCTGGCGTCAAAAAACAAAAAGCCTGTGCTGGAGGAGACCAGACAGGCTTTTTGTTGTCATGCGGTGCTTACTTGCGCAGACCCAGCTTGGCGATCAGTGCGGAGTAGCGGCTGAAGTCCTTGTCCTTCAGGTAGTCCAGCAGCTTGCGGCGACGGCTCACCATGCGCAGCAGGCCGCGGCGACCGTGGTGGTCCTTCTTGTTGGCCTTGAAGTGAGGGGTCAGCTCGTTGATGCGAGCGGTCAGCAGGGCCACTTGCACTTCGGGAGAGCCGGTGTCGTTGGCGCCACGGGCGTTGTCCTTGATGATGGCTGCGGTGTTGATGTCTGCGACGGACATGTTGTTTCCTGAAAAAACAGATGCAGGCCGTCGGCGCAGACTGATCAAAAGTCAGACACCAGCGGTTTCTGCGTTGAACTTGCGACTCCGGGTGAAACCGACCCAGGTCGTGCGAAATTGCCACCTTGAAAAAAGCGGCAAGCTGCAGAGTATAGCAAAAAAATTTAAAGCGCGGCCAGATCCCAGCGCGGCTTGACGTCGAAGGCAGGCTCGGTGCTCAACGTGGCCAGCCCGGCTTGCAAGCGCATGGCTGCCGCCAGGGCGATCATGGCGCCATTGTCCGTACAAAGATGCAGCTCCGGGTAATGGACCCGGACGCCACGCCTGGCACAGGCTCGGTCCAGTTGCTCGCGCAGCAACTTGTTGGCCCCGACGCCGCCCGCCACGACCACCCGCTTCAAGCCTGTGGCCTTCAGGGCAGCCAAGGCCTTCTTGACCAGCACCTCCACGATCGCCGCCTGCGTGGACGCAGCCAGATCGGCCAGCACAGCCTGATTTTCCGTGGCGGACAAGATGGCCGCCTGATCCAGCCAGCCCAAACGCACCAAATGTGTGCGAACCGCCGTCTTCAAGCCGGCGAAGGAAAAATCCAGGTTCCCGGAATGCAACATCGGCCGCGGCAGTTCGAACGCATCGGAACGCCCAGTGGCCGCCAACTTCGACAGGTGAGGCCCACCCGGGTAGGGCAAGCCCATCAGCTTGGCAGATTTGTCGAAGGCTTCGCCGGCAGCGTCGTCGACCGTTTCGCCCAGCAGCTCATAACGCCCCACCCCATCGACACGCATCAACTGCGTGTGACCGCCCGACACCAGCAGCGCCACAAAAGGGAATTCGGGCGGATCAACCGACAGGAAGGGTGACAACACATGCCCCTCCAGATGGTGCACACCCAGCAACGGCTTGCCCAGGGCGGCACCCAGTGCGCAAGCTACACCGGCACCTACCAGCAGGGCACCAGCCAGACCTGGACCTTTGGTGTAGGCCACCACATCCACATCCGACATGGCGCGCCCGGCCTCAGCCAGCACCTGCCTCGCCAGTGGCACCACACGCCGTATGTGGTCCCGAGAGGCCAGTTCAGGCACGACTCCGCCATAGGCCTGGTGCATGTCGATCTGACTGTGCAGGGCATGGGATAACAAGCGAGGAGGACCGCTGTCAGGCAGGGCCACCAGCGCCAGCCCGGTTTCATCACACGACGACTCGATACCCAGGATCAATGTTTCAGCCATCCCGCCAGTGTAGAGCCCCACCAACGTTGGTGCCGTGCCCGCAGCTTTTCGGCTCGTTTGTTGCATGATCGGGGGCATGAGCCTTTCTGCGCATCAGCTACGCGTTGTCATCGTCCTGCCTGTCACCTTCTCCGTCGAGCCTGATGACGATGAGGTGGCCGAGGTCGAGCGCACGCGCGTCCTTCGCATCGCGTTGCTGGAAGCGGGCTATAACGTGGTGGCCACCCTGCCCGGCGACCGTTTCCTGCCTGATCGCCTCTCACAGATCCAACCCGACATGGTGGTGGTGGACGCTGAATCGCAAGGCCGGGACATTCTCGAGCACGTCGTGATGGCAACCCGCGATGAGCGCCGTCCGATTGTCATGTTCACCGACGACGAAGACACCAGCTACGTGCGCAAGGCGATTGCGGCTGGCGTGTCAGCCTATGTGGTGGCCGGCACACCCGCCGAACACATCAAGCCCGTGCTCGACGTGGCCATGGCCCGCTTCGAGCACGAGGAAAAGTTGCGCAGTGAGCTGGCCGACGCGCGCAACCAGCTGGAAGAGCGCAAGGTCATCGACCGTGCCAAAGGGCTGCTCATGACCCGTCAGGGTCTCAGCGAGCAGGAGGCCTACACACGCCTGCGCAGGGCCGCCATGGACAAAGGCATCAAACTGGCTGACGTGGCCCAACGCCTCATCGACGCGGCCGATCTGCTGGGTTGACAGGCTGACGCGAGAACGTGCGAGCAGGCCTGGCCGAGCACCATGCACGACAAACACACACCCCCGCCCCATGCTGGGTTGGCATGCCCCAAGATCGCGCCAAACCGCACCCGAGCCACGTACAAAGCGCACGTTTGCTGAACACATGCGCGCCGATTGACGGCATCAATACCTGGCACACCGTTTGCATGAACTGAGTCAAGCAAAGTCAACGGCGACTTTGCTTGACTTGGGCGCCCAATGATGGGTCCCGAGCTTCCGACAAAGGTGTCATCGAAGCGTGCATCCGTCCCTGTGATGGAAGCCCGCTGCGACGACACCTTTTTTGTTTTTCAAACAGGAAAGCTTTGCACCATGAACTCGCAGGATCTGAAAATGACCCGCCGCACCATCTTGAAAACAGCCGCTG
>JACPOH010000110.1 GCA_016185075.1 Aquabacterium sp.
TGTCTCGCAACTGGTCCAGGGTGACGCCACCCGAGACTTCCAGCAAAGCCTCGCCAGCCGCCATCTCCTGGTTGATGGCCACGGCCGCACGCATCATGTCGTAGTCGAAGTTGTCCAGCAGGACACTCCGTGCGCCAGCGGCCAGGGCTTCACGCAACTCATCGAGGTTTTCGACCTCGACCTGGATGGTGATCTGCTCGCGCTGCGGCGAGGGCTGGGCGGCCACCAGGGCATGGGCGTTCTTCACGGCGGCCGTCACGCTGCCCGCGGCGGCGATGTGGTTTTCCTTGATCAGGATGCCGTCATACAGGGCCAGGCGCTGGTTGGCACCGCCACCGATGCGCACGGCGTACTTCTGCGCCAGACGCAGGCCGGGCAGGGTCTTGCGGGTGTCGAGCACCACACAGCCACGCGGGTTGGGCGAGGCGCCTTCGATCGCCTTCATGTGGCGATGGGTGAGGGTGGCCACGGCCGACAGCGTCTGCAGGAAGTTGATGCCCGGACGCTCGGCCGTCAGCATGGCGCGTGCATCGCACTCGATCAGGCACACCTCGGTGTCAGGCGACATCAGCGCGCCTTCCGCATAAGCCCAGGTGATGCTGGCTTGGGGGTCGAGCTTGAACAGGCAGGCCTCGAACCAGTCGCGGCCGCACAGCACGGCCTCTTCACGCACGATCAGGCGGGACTTCACGCGCTGGCCAGCGGGCACCAGTTGGGCCGTCCAGTCGCACACGCCCACGTCTTCGAACAGGGCATCGCGCACGTTGCGCTCACGGGCTTCTGGCAGGGTCTCGTTATGGTCAAACATGATGGATGGGTATCGGATTGGTGCGAGCGGGGCCGATCAAACGGTGATCAGGCCGCGCCGATGTTGGGCACGAAGCCTTGGGCTGGCTTGCTGATCGCAGCCGGGTTCTTCGCGACGAAGTCCAGCATGCGGTCGATGCAACCGTGGGCCTTTACGCGGATGGCTTCGTCCACGGTGATCTCGCCGGTGCCTTTTTCGAGGCAGTCCAGCACGCCTTTCAGGCCGTTCATGGCCATCCAGGGGCAGTGCGCGCAGCTCTTGCACGTGGCGCTGTTGCCGGCCGTGGGCGCTTCGATCAGCACCTTGTTGGGTGCCATCTGGCGCATGCGGTGCAGGATGCCGTTGTCGGTGGCCACGATGAATTCGGGCGCGTCGGACTCGACCACGGCCTTGAGCAACTGCGAGGTCGAGCCCACCACGTCGGCCTGGGCGACCACGCTCTCCGGCGATTCGGGGTGCACCAGCACCAGGGCCTTGGGGTGGTCCTTCTTGAGCAGATCCAACTCCAGGCCCTTGAACTCGTCGTGCACGATGCAGGCGCCGTTCCACATCAGCATGTCGGCGCCGGTTTCCTTCTGGATGTAGCGGCCCAGGTGGCGGTCGGGCGCCCACAGGATCTTCTCGCCTTGGTCCTTGAGATGCTTGACGATGGACAGGGCGCATGAACTCGTCACCATCCAGTCGGCACGCGCTTTGACGGCTGCGCTGGTGTTGGCATACACCACGACCTTGCGGTCCGGGTGGGCGTCGCAGAACTTGACGAAGTCTTCAGCCGGGCAGCCCAGATCCAGCGAACAGGTTGCATCCAGGTCGGGCATCAGCACGCGCTTGCCGGGGCTGAGGATCTTGGACGATTCGCCCATGAACTTCACGCCGGCCACGATCAGGGTCTGCGCGCTGTGGTCCCGGCCGAAACGGGCCATCTCCAGCGAATCCGACACGCAGCCGCCGGTTTCCTGGGCCAGGTCCTGCAGGTCGCCGTCGACGTAGTAGTGGGCCACCAGCACGGCGTTGCGCTCTTTCAGCAGGGTCTTGATGCGTGCCTTGATGTCGGCCTTGGCGTCTGCGCTCAAGGGCGCGGGCACCTTGGCCCAGGCGTGCGCCGTGCAGGTCGCACCAGTGGCGTCCTGCAGGTCGTAGTCGTATGAAACCGAATGGGCGGTGGTGGCGGAGGTCGAAGCGGAACTCATGATCTCGAACGGGAAAGACGACGTCGGTCAGCCCAGGCTACCAGTTCGCACGATAACCATATGGCGTAGAAGGCAAAGATGATGTCGCTCAGGAAGTGGCCGCCCTGCATCATGCGGCCCATGCCCACGATGCCACCTGTGACCGTGCCGATCAAGAGCCAGCGACGGCGCCAGACGGGGCCACAGGTCAGGCCCAGGCTCATCAATGCGAAACCGGCAGCGGCGTGGCTGCTGACAAAGCTGCGGTGGTGGGTGGGGTCATGGCCCGGGTTGAACGGGCCACGGTAGGCCTCCTGGCCACCGAACTGCTCGACCTGAACCGGGCGCGGCCGGCCCATGAAGCCCTTGCACAGCCCTTCGATCACGAGCCCGTTGCCCAGCAAGGCCGCGCACACGGACACGGTGGCCAGGTGGCGCCACGGGCCGGTGCTTCGTGTGGCGAGATCAGGGCGCCCCAGCCGGCTGAGCATGCGGCCCACCCAGGGGGCCAGCAGGGCAAACAGCGCCAGCGCCACCACCAGGCCGCGGCCCAGCCACGGCGTCCAGTCATACAGCGCACGCACGAAGGCGTCGTCGCGGTGGAAGAAACCGTGCTCGGCGCTGTAGTAGTTCACCGAGACGAGCAAGTCCAGGCCGGGGAACTGCGCGAAGATGGCCAGAGAGAAGAACAGGCCGGCCCAGATCAGCCGGGTGTCCAGCTCATCAGGATCGTCTTCGTGTGGGTGGCGTCGCGAGCGTCGCCGGCGTTCACTGTCCATCAGTTGACGTGTCTGGTTTGTCAGCGCCGCTTTGTTCCAGGTAGGTTTTCTGGTCATAGCCCAGGAAGCCACGCAGGAAGAACAGGTGCATTTCCACGTTGCGGTCCGGGCCCACCGCCACCTTGGTCGACTTCAGGTGGCGGATGATGGCAAAGCGCTTGGTGATCTCGTCGGGCTTGGGGTCGCTGGTCAGCAGCAGCACGTCGGCGCCCACTTTGTTGGGCAGGCTGCGCGTCATCTCATAGTGATCCTGCCGTTGGCCCTTGGGGTTCCAGGCCAGCGTTTTCACGTTGTAGCGCCGCCAGTGGTAGGCCGCTTCGGTGATCAGCAGGCGGGAGTCCGTCAGCACCGGCAGGCCGGTTACCACAGGGTCTTCCAGCTCCGGGGCCAGATCGTCAAAGGCCTCCTGCCAGCCGCGCATGCGCACCAGCACATCCAGCTTGGAGGGCAGGGTGGGCCCGACGATGTCACGCAGGTGCAGCGTGACGGACGTCAACACGAGGTTGGATGCCAGCACGGCAACCAGCCAGCCAGTCGGGCGGGGCGAGGCCAGGGGCACCAGCGGTTGGCTCAGGCGCGAGGCGATCAGCAGCGTGAAACCCACCATGGACGGCGCGGCCCAGTTCACGTGCGCATCGGCATACAGGGCCTGCACAATGGCCACGATCTGCAGCGGCAGGCTCATGGCCCACAAGAAGCGGTAGCTCGACACCGATGCCAGGTAGTAGGCCGAGTTGCGCACCGCCGCCCGATCGGTCGGACTGGGCGGTCAGCTCGACCGTGTGCTGCATGGTCGGGAAGCCATTCTGGGCGTTCCAGATCAAATTGGGCGACAGCAGGGCCAGGGCAATGGCCGCAGCCAGCCAGGGCCCGAGCCGGAACACGCCACGCTCGGGGCCGTGCACGGCCCACAAGGTCCAGACGGCGGTCAGGGCAAAGGCCGCCATCGTGTACTTGCCCATCAGGCCGATACCGCACACCACGCCCAGCAGGGCCCAATGGCTCATGCGGTTGGTGACCTGCGCACGCCACAAGGCCCACGACGCCAGCGTCCAGCACAGGATCAAGGGCGCGTCGGTGGAGGCAAACATGCCCATCAGGCCCACCATGGGGATGGTCATGAACAGGGCGCCGGCCACCATGCCCGTGCGCACCCCACTGCTGGTCGGCCACAGCGCGCGCGCCAGCCCGACCATGCTCAAGGCGGTGGCCGGGTACAGCAGCATCACGATGGCCTTGACCCCCAGCACACCGGAACCGAACAGCGCGGTGCTCAACCAGATCAGGCCGGCGATCAAGGGCGGCTTGGAGAAGTAACCCCAGGCCAGGTGCTTGGACCAATCCCAGTACTGGGCCTCATCGAAGAACAGCGAGATGCCCGAGTGCTTGACCACCCACAGCCGGTAGACAAACAGCACCGCGACCAGCGCCAGCAGCTTCCACATGCGTGGCCCCCAGATCTTGGGCCAGCGCTGTGTGGGTGGGCGTTTGGCCACTGGTGCAGCGCCAGTGGAGACAACTAATGCGTTCGTGGGTTGGTTCATGGTGTGGGGTCAATGACAACAACAAACAGCGTCAATGCTGCTGATGCCAGGCGGTGTCGGCATTCAGCTGGGGCGCTTCACTGGTGTGATACGGCGCCACTTCGCCTCGGTCGTAGTAAATGCGGATGAGCAACTCGGCCAGCACGCCTGTGGTGAGGAACTGCAACCCACCCAGCACGCAGAAGAAGCCCAGCCAGAGCAGCGGTCGCCCGCCGATGTTCTGGCCGAGCATTTTCAGCACGGCCAGGTAACTCAGGATCAGGCCACCCACGAGCCCGACCGCGAGGCCCACACCACCGAAGAAGTGGCCTGGGCGCCCGGAGAAACGCAAGAAGAAGTTCACCGCCAGCAGGTCCAGCACCACACGCAGCGTGCGCGAGATGCCGTACTTGGATTCGCCACGTGTGCGCGCATGGTGGCTCACCGGCTCTTCGGCCATGCGGGCGGGCGAGGTCACCGTGGCCATCCAGGCGGGGATGAATCGGTGCATCTCGCCATACAGGCTCACGCGCTTGAGCACGCTGGCGCGGTAGGCCTTCAGGCTGCAGCCCAGATCCTGGAATTCCAGCTGTGTGATCTTGCGGATCAGGCGGTTGGCGATGCGCGAGGGCACCTTGCGCAACCACAGCCCATCCTGGCGGTTCTGCCGCCAGCCGGCCACCAGATCCAGGTCTTCGCGCAGCAGACGTGCCACCAGCTTGGGAATGTCCTTGGGGTCGTTCTGCAGATCGCCATCCAGCGTCACGATGACATCACCACGTGCGGCGTCGATGCCGGCTTGCATGGCCGCTGTCTGGCGGAAGTTGCGCCACAGGTGGATGGGGCGAACATGGGGCCCGCGCAGTCGTGCTTGTTCGTCCAGCGCCCGCTGGGTGCCATCGCGGCTGCCATCGTTGACGATGATGAGTTCCCAGTCGAATGGGTAGTCGCCCAGGGCGTCGTGCACGGCGGTGACAAACGGTTCGACGTTGTCGACCTCGTTGTACATCGGCACCACCACGGACAGGCGGTGGTTGGGCACGGCATCGGTAGAGACGGGCTTGGCCGTCGCGGCAACATTCATGACTTCACTTTCTCGCAAACAAACCCGCCCCCGCTCAGTCAGTCCGACGAGCAGAGGGCGTACCCTGACGTAGAAGGGGCTTGTTGGCCCAGGTCAACACAGAGGCCAGTGCGCCCGCCAGGACGGCGCACAGCAGGAAACAGACGTGCAGGGCCAGGGCCGCACTCACGGCATGGGCCAGGGCCGTCGATTGTGGGGGCAGATGGGCCGCCATGCCGGCCCAGACCCCGGCTTCGTACGTGCCGAAACCTGCAGGGCCCTGCAAGGGGACGATGGCCGCCAATTCTCCACCCAAAGCACCCGCCCACGACGTGAGCCAGGGCGCCGTGCTGACAGCCGACAACAGACAGGCGCCGGCAGCCAGCTTCAGGCTCCAGTTGGCCAGCTTGGCCAGCCAGGCCAGAGGGTGGTGGTGTTCAGGTTCCAGCAAGGCCTGGCGCAGCTTCAGCATCAAACCGGCGAGTTTGCCGGTGGCAGGTGTGTCGCCGTGGTGGCGCGCAAACCATTGGCGAGACGCCAGGCCCAGGCCAAGCCAGGCAAGGGCCAGGGCACCCAAACCGGCCAGCCGCAACCAGAGCGCCAGACCGGGCCAGAGCAGCAGGCCCAGCACCGCCAGGACGACGATGTCCTGCACGCGCATCCACATCAGGCAAGCCACGGCCCGTGTCACCGGCATGCCCAGCTCGCGTGAGGCCAGCCAGGGAAAGCTCAGCTCGCCCGCGCGCATGGGTAGCAGGTTGATGGCGGCGTTGTGCATGAGGATGACGCTCAAGGCATCGGTGCGCACACCCAGCCATCGGTGGGGTGCCTTGTGGTGCCCTTCGAGGTTCAAGACAACCTGCAGGCGCGCTGCGCGCAGCACATAGCTGATCAGGAGGCCCGACAGGGTCAGCAGCCAGGTCGTCCAGTCCGGGCGCGCAAAAGCCTGTGTGACCTGGTCAAACGGCGTGTGTGCCAGCAACCAGGCCAGCAAGCCCATACCCATGCCCCATGCCAGCGCTTTCTTCAGCCAGGACGAGCGCGTGGCGCTGGTGGCTGAGAAAGCGACTGTGCTGGAGGCCGTGCTGGCTTCAGTAGTGCGTACGCTGGGTGGATGTGTCACAGGGCGGTGCGGGTGCGGGCAACCTGCCATTGTCCCGCAACTTGATGCAGCTCTGAAACACCACCCCCTGAAACGACGGTGGCGCACCAGAGGTGCGCCACCAGGGGGAGGGGCCGCCGCAATCAGGCCTCAGTGAGCGCCCTCTCGGAACAGCACCACGCTCACGGTCTCGAAAATCACCAGCAGATCCAGGAACAGCGAGTTGTTCTTCACGTAGTACAGGTCGTACTGGTGCTTGTGCAGTGCGTCTTCGACCGACGCGCCGTAGGCGTAACGAACCTGCGCCCATCCGGTGACACCGGGCTTCACGCTGTGGCGAACGTCGTAGAAGGGGATTTGCTCTTTCAGCTGCGCCACGAAGCTGGGGCGCTCGGGGCGCGGGCCCACCATGCTCATTTCGCCGGACAGGACGCTGAACAGTTGGGGCAGCTCGTCGATGCGGGTCTTGCGGATGAAGGCGCCCACACGGGTCACACGAGAATCGTTCTTGGTGGCCCAGACCGCCACGCCGTCTTTCTCTGCGTCGGTACGCATGCTGCGGAACTTCAGGCACATGAAGCTCTTGCCGCCCAGCCCCACACGTTCCTGACGGTAGATGATCGGGCCCTTGCTTTCCAGCTTGATGGCCAGCATGGTCAGCAACATGATCGGCGAAGCCAGCAGCAGCAAGATGGAAGAAATCACCACGTCAAAGAGCCGCTTGACGATGATGCGGGTGCGGTCTTGTGCGAAGCCGCGGCCGTAGACCAGGAAGCTGGCCTTGAGACTGTCGACCGGCACTTCACCGGTGGTTTGCTCGTAGAACGCAGCCAGGTCCATCACGGGGATGCCCTGAATGCGGGCAGTCAGCAGTTGATCCATCGGCACGTTGCCGCCGCGCTGCTCCTTGACCGCGACGATGATCTGGTTGATGTCGTGCTTCTGCACGATGTCGTCGATCGAGGTCGAACGAGAAAAAATGTTGAAGCGCTTGTCTTCAGCGGGCAGCACCGACTCGCCAGCAGGGTAGAAACCGATCACCGAGTGGCTGCGCAGGCGGCGGGACTTCAGGTCGGCGGCCACGGCATGGGCCTCCTGGCCGGTGCCAATGATCAGCACGCGTTGCTGCACGAGCGCGCCGCGCCAGGCGGACATCAGCAGGCCGCGCACGATCAGCAGGCCGATCACCAGGTAGGCCACAGCAAAACCCATGAGTTGCTGGGCCTGGTTGCCATCGACAACCGTCTTGACGGCCAACTGATAAGCAATGGGGGCGCCCAGGAGGCAGCCCAGCACGGCGCGACCCAACTTGGCGCGCGCCGTCTTGCGCTCAGCGCCTTCGCGGTAGACGCCAGGCCGCGGCAACAAGTGCGACAACCCAACCCAAAGTAGTAAGTTTTTGTAATGGATGGATTGTCATCAAAGCAAGGTTCCGGCATAACCCTGCGTTCAAGGGGGGGCACCCTAGAACTGGGGGGGAAAGCCCGCGCAGCGTGAATTTGCCGCACATTCCGTTCACCCTTTTGGGGGTTTTCGGATACATCTTTTGATTTTAATGTAACTGATGTGACCGTTTGAACTGGTCCTTCGATGCATTTTGCTTGGCGGATTCCGTCAATCTTTCAAAATGCGCCGATAAATGGCTTCGTAGCGTTGGCTGGTGAGGTCAAACGAGAAGTCGTGTGTGACACGTTTGTAGCCCGCTTCCCCCTGGCGTTGCCTCAGCACAGGGTCTGATGCCAGCTGCCCAATGGCGTTTGCCAGGGCGCTGGCGTCGTCCACGGGTGTCAATTTGCCGTGCTCGCCATCGAGGACCAATTCCGGGTTCCCGCCCACCGGCGTGCAAACCACGGGCAGGCGGTGCGACATGGCCTCCAGGATCGACATGGGCAAACCTTCCGCGCGGGATGGCAGCACGAAAATGTCCGAGGCCGCGAGAATATCGGGCACATCATTCCTGAATCCCAGGAAGCGCACGTCGTCCGGGCCAAGGCCCAAACTCTCGGCCAGTTGCTCCGTCTTCGTGCGCTCGGCGCCGTCACCCAGAAACACCGTGGTCACGGGCTGGCCATCGGCTTTCAGCTTGGCCGCGGCTTTGATCAGAACATCCTGGGCCTTGACCGGGTAGAAGCTGGCGACATTGACCACCACGATGCGATTGACGGGCAAACCGAGCGCCGTGCGCACCGCTTCGCGGGGCCTTTGCGCGGGCGCGAATTCGACACCGTTGTGCACCACCTCCGTGGCGCCGTGGTAACCGATGTCACCCGCGTGGGTGGCGGTTTCGCCCGACACGGCCACATAGGCGTTCACCCTTCGCCATTCAAACGGGCTGCCTTTGCGGACAATCCCCTTGGTCTGGGCATGATCGGTAAACAGCAGGCGCCCGCCAGACACCAGTTTGCCTATCGTGGCATAGCGCAGTGAGGTCGGGTTGTGGCAATGCACGATGTCCGGCGCTTGCACGGCAAAGTGCAGTGCGCAATGCGCAATGCGCGCCAGCATCGGCCCGTGGTTGATCACGGTCACCGGCAGCTGCTTCTGCGCGGCGATCTCCAGCAGCGGCCCATCATTGAGCGAGACGATGGATGCACTGTGTCCAGCCTTGATCTGCGACTCCGCCAGCCGCAGCACGAACTGCTCCATGCCGCCGCCCTGCAGGCTGCTGACCGTGTGAATGATGCGCAAACTTCTGGTTGTCATGAGGCTGAGTGCGGAGAGCGAAGGGGCCGGCTGGCGGCCGAGCCGTGTGGATCAGACCGTGGTGGCCAACGACTCCCGGGGGGCGCGCAGCTTCCACCATGCGGCCATGTGCTCCGCCACCCGATTGGCCGTCATGCCATCCCAGAATTTGGGCAGCCGGCCCTTCTTGCCGCCGCCACGCAGGATCTCGGCCACCGCCCGGTGGATCAGGCTGCTGTTGCAGCCCACGGCAATGTTCGTGCCCTGTTCCACCGTGATGCGTCGCTCGGTGTAGTTGTGCAGCGTCAGGCAGGGCACACCCATGATGGTGGCCTCTTCCTGGACGGTAGACGAGTCGGTCAGGATGCAGGCGGCGGTGCCGACCAGCCCGATCATCTTGTAGTAGGGCACAACCGGCAGCAGGGCCAGGTTGTTGGCGTCGACGCCCGCCAGCAGGTTGTTCTGTGTGATCAGTTGCCGCGTGGTCTCACTGGCGACCCAGATCAAAGGGAGATCCCGACTGATGGATTTCAGGATGGCGACCAGATCCGTCAGGGGCAGCAACTGGCTGCCCATGCCGCCGGCGGTCAGGTTGACCAGGCCGTAGCCGTGTTTGTGCTTCAGGATGTCTGGCGACTGGCCAAACTGCCTGAGCGTGTACTTCGGGGGCGAGGCCTGCGGCAGCATCGCCCGGATGCTGTCCATCACCAGGTTGCCCACGAACTGCACGCGGTCGGCCGGGATGCCTTCTCTGGCGAGGTTGTCATGCGCCACCAGCCCGGCCTCCAGGTGGATGATGGGCAGCCCCTGGCGGTGCGAAACGAGCGAGGCGGCCAGCGCCGCATCGTCACCACCTTGAACGATCACGGCAGCCGGGTTCACCTCGGCCAGCAGGTGATCCAGCTGACGCAGTGCATCGGCAAACTGGCCCACGTTGGAGCCCGGTGGCATCCGCAGGGCGTAATCCGGCTCTCGGATACCCAGGTGCTCCTGCCAGTCGGCACTCAGTTCGAACTGGCCGGGCGCGCTCAGCAGCAGCAGTTTCAAGGCAGGGAGATCGCTTCGCGTCGCAAATGCCTTTTGCAGCGCTGCGGCGCGGACACAGCCCGTGCGCGACCCTACAACCAGCAAGAACGCGTGTGTCTTGGGCCCTCGGGTGGCCTGAGGTTGCATCAGCTCGTTGCTGAAGCGTGGGGCATCGGTTTGCTGGCTGACGCTGTCGGTGAGCGTGGGCACCATGAGCGGCCGCAAGGGCTCCTGGACAGCCGGAGTGGCGCTCGGTGTCGGGTCACCCGTTCGAGAGGTGGTGGGCTCACCGATCTCGGCGCGGATCTCCATGGCGATGCGGGCCACGTCCGTGGAGGTGATGGTGTTGCCTTCGGCCAGGAAGGTCGCCAGCAGCAAACGGTTGCACAACAGGTTGATGCGCCGCGGGATGCCGGATGTCCACTGGAAAATCTCATCGAACGCGTCGTCATCGAAATGCGGGCGGTCCTGCCAGCCCACTTTCTTGAGCCGGTGCTCGATGTAGCGGCGTGTCTCCTCGCGGTCCATGGGCCCGAGGTGGTAGGACGCGATCACCCGCTGGCGCAACTGCTCCAGGCTGCGCGACAGCAGCATGTCGCGCAATTCAGGCTGCCCGATCAGGAAGCTTT
>JACPOH010000150.1 GCA_016185075.1 Aquabacterium sp.
AACGCCAACGTGGGCGACATCATCACGCCCATGTCCAGTGCAGCTGGTGCGCAAGGTGCCGTGGTCACCATGGCCGACATGACCACACTGGAAGTCGAAGCCGACGTGTCCGAAGGCAACCTGTCCAAGACCAAGGTGGGCCAGCCGGTTGAAGTGACGCTCGACGCCCTGCCCTCGGCCCGCTTCCGCGCCCACGTGGCCGGCATCGTGCCTACGGTGGACCGCGCCAAGGCCACGGTGATGACCAAGATCCGCTTTGACCAGCTTGACCCGCGCATCCTGCCCGAGATGAGCGCCAAGGTCAGCTTCCTGTCCCAGGACATCACCGCCTCTGATCAGGAGCCCGTGATGGCCGTGGCCAACACCGCCCTGGTCAACCGTGATGGCGGCACCGTGGTCTACCGCATCAAGGCCGTTGATGGCGGCGGCAACATCGTGGAAGAAGTGCCGGTGAAGCCTTTGCGCAAGCTGGGCGACCTGCGTGAGGTCAGCGGCAACATCAAGGCTGGCGACAAGCTCGTGGCCACCCCGCCCGCCAGCCTGCGCAGCGGCTCACGCGTCAGCCTCGGCACATCCTGAACCAGCTCCGCATCGACTCATGAGTGATAACAACGTCGTGCGCGAGCCGGTCATCCGCATCGAGCACCTGAGCAAGACTTACACACGGGGCGGCCAGCCCATCCCCGTGTTGATGGACATCAACCTCGAAGTGGGCAAGGCCGAGTTCGTCTCGCTGATGGGCCCCTCCGGCTCGGGCAAGAGCACCCTGCTCAACCTGATTGCCGGCATCGACCACCCCAGCTCCGGCCGCATCCTGATCAACGGTGTGGACATCGCCACGCTGGACGAAAGCGCCCTGGCAGACTGGCGCGCCGCCAACGTGGGCTTCATTTTTCAGTTCTACAACCTGATGCCCGTGCTCACGGCCTATGAGAACGTGGAGTTGCCCCTGCTGCTGACCAACCTCAGCCGCAAGCAACGCAAGCACCACGTCGAAGCCTGTCTGGCCATGGTGGGCCTGAGCGAGCGCATGGACCACTACCCCAACGAGCTCTCGGGCGGCCAGCAGCAGCGTGTGGCCATTGCCCGTGCGCTGGTGACGGACCCCACGCTCATCGTGGCCGACGAACCCACGGGTGACCTGGACCGCGCCACCGGCGAAGAAGTGCTCAAGCTCATGGACGAGCTGCACCGCGACCTGGGCAAGACCATCGTGATGGTGACGCACGACCCCAAGGCTGCCTCGCGCGCCAGCCGCATGATCCACCTGGAAAAGGGCGTGCTGGTAGACGACCCGGGCGCCGATGCGCACTGAGCAGGCCGAGGGCGGGTAGTACATGTTCCTCTTCAAGCTCCTCCTGAAGAACGCCTTCAGGCACAAGCTGCGCACGATCCTGACCATGGTCGGCCTGATCGTGGCCATCAGCGCCTTCGGCTTGTTGCGGACCATCGTGGACGCCTGGTACGCGGGCGTGGAAGGCACCTCCAGCACGCGCCTGATCACCCGCAGCGCCATCTCGCTGGGCTACCCCCTGCCCGTCCATCGACAGCAACAGCTACTTCGAGCTGTTCCCCGAGTTCAACATCAGCGACGAAGAAAAGGCCGCGTTCATGGCCGATCGCCAGGGTGTCATCCTGGGCCGCAAGACGGCGCAGCGCTTTGGCTGGCATGTGGGCGACACCGTCCCCTTGAGCGGCACCATCTACCCGGGCAACTGGACTTTCAACATCCGCGGCATCTACACCGTCAAGGACGCACGCTTTGATGAAACCCTGATGCTCATGCACTGGAACCTGATCGACCAGAGCGTGCGCAAGCGCCTGGGCTCGAACGCGGCCAACCAGGTCGGCCTGTTCATGGTGGGCATCAAGGACCCGGCCCGCGCCTCCGTGATCTCGGGCGAGATCGATGCGCTGTTCAAGAACTCCGTGGCCGAAACCCGCACCGAAACCGAAAAGGCGTTCCAGCTGGGCGTGGTGTCGATGAGCCGCGCCATCCTGATGGCCATCCGCGCCGTGAGCTTCGTGGTGATCCTCATCATCATGGCGGTGATGGCCAACACCATGACCATGACCGCACGTGAGCGCCTGGCCGAGTACGCCACCCTCAAGGCCCTGGGCTTCTCGCCGGGCTTTGTGGTCAAGCTGCTGTTTGGTGAAAGCATGCTGATTGCCTTCATCGGCGGCGTCATCGGCATCGCCATG
>JACPOH010000128.1 GCA_016185075.1 Aquabacterium sp.
CGCTGCCCGAGCTTGAGCCCTTTGGTGTTGGCACCCAAGGCCACCACGGTCCCGATCACCTCGTGCCCACCCACGATCGGGTAGGCCGAAAAACCCCATTCGTTGTCGATCAGGGACAAGTCGGAATGACACAGGCCGCAGTGCTCGACCCGGATCTCCACCTCTTCCGAACCCAGTGGACCGGCGTCGTACTCAAAGTGCTGCAGCGGCTTGGCGGCCTCTTGGGCGGCCCAGGCGCGAACGGTGGTGGGGGTGTTGGTCAGAGCGTTTGTCGATAGGGTCATGACGGGCAATCCTTCTCAATGGCAGATACGGGCGCAAAGACGTCAAGCGAGACAGCTGGAGCAGGCCAGCGGACGGGTCACTGGAACTGCTGCAGAAAGCGCAGATCACCCTCGTAGAACAGGCGCAGGTCATTCACGCCATAACGCAGCATGGTCAGGCGATCGGGCCCCAGGCCAAAGGCAAAGCCGATGTAGTGCTCGGGGTCCAGACCGAAGTTGCGCACCACGTTCGGGTGCACCTGCCCTGCCCCACCCACCTCCAGCCAACGGCCTTTGAGCGGACCGGATGCGAACGCGATGTCCACCTCGGCCGAGGGCTCGGTGAAGGGGAAGAAGGACGGACGGAAGCGGATGTCCAGGTCATCCGTCTCGAAGAATGTGCTGAAGAAGTCGCCCAACACGGCCTTGAGATCGGCGAAGCTGACCGACTCGCCGATCCACAGGCCTTCGCACTGGTGGAACATGGGCGAGTGTGTGGCATCGCTGTCCACCCGGTAGGTGCGGCCCGGCGCGATCACGCGGATCTCGGGCATGCGCTCGCCCTTGGCGATCAGCTCGGCATGACGCTTGACGTGCTGCACGGCATAACGCACCTGCATCGGGCTGGTGTGCGTGCGCAGCAGGTGGCCACCTTCCACGTAGAAGGTGTCGTGCATGGACCGCGCGGGATGGTCTTCCGGCGTGTTCAAGGCGGTGAAGTTGAACCAGTCGGCTTCGATTTCCGGGCCATCGGCCACGGCAAAACCCATCGAACCGAAAATGCCTTCGATGCGCTCGATGCTGAGCGACACGGGGTGCAAGCCACCCTCACCGCGACGGCGCCCCGGCAAGCTCACATCCAGGCTTTCGGCTTGCAGCTGCGCAGCCAGCTCGGCTTCGGCGAGGGCCTGGCGACGCGCATTCAAGGCGGCCTCGACCTGCTGCTTGGCCTGGTTGATGGCCGCACCACGGGTCTTCTTTTCTTCGGGGCTGAGCGCACCCATGCCCTTGAGCAACTCGGTCACGCTGCCGGACTTGCCCAGGAAGCGGGCCTTGGCGTTTTCAAGGTCGGCGGGGGTGGACGTGGCCGCAAACGCCTCTTGGGCGGCGAGCACCAGGGCCTGAAGATCGCTGTTGGGGTCGGTCATGATCTTTTGTCGAAAAAAAAGGCCAACACGATGTTGGCCTTTAGTTCACCGGCCGTGAAGCCGGCGCAGCATCTTGCTGTCTGCTCTGTGTCAAGCAGCCAGTTGAGCCTTGGCCTTTTCAACGATGCTGGCGAAAGCAGCGGGATCGTTGACAGCCATGTCAGCCAGCACCTTGCGATCGATTTCGATCGAAGCCTTCTTGATACCAGCAATGAACTTGCTGTAGGTCAGGCCCAGTGCGCGGCTACCGGCGTTGATACGTGCGATCCACAGACGGCGGAACTCACGCTTCTTGGCGCGGCGGTCACGGTAGGCATACTGACCTGCCTTCATGACGGCTTGCTTGGCGATGCGGAACACGTTCTTGCGGCGACCACGGAAACCCTTGGCCAGGGCGAGAACTTTCTTATGACGAGCGCGGGCTGTTACACCACGTTTGACGCGAGGCATGGATTACTCCTTCGGCGTGAAAACTAAAACCAGATCGAGACTTGCTTGCTTTGTCGACAGCCGATTACAGGCCAGCGAAAGGCAGCATCTGAGCCATGTGGCCCATGTTGGTCTCGTGCACGTTCACAGCACCACGCAGGTGACGCTTGTTCTTCGTGGTCTTCTTGGTCAGGATGTGACGCTTGAAGGCTTGACCGCGCTTGACGGTACCACCCGGGCGAACGCGAAAACGCTTCTTCGCACTGCTCTTGGTCTTCATTTTGGGCATGTTCTGCTCCTTTTAAGTTGTTCCCGCCAGGCGCCGCGAATACCACTTTCGCGTCTTGATGGCCTGCAGGCACTTTGAATCAGGAGGCGGCGACCAAACCGCATCCCGTCGCTGGCACAGCGGGCTCTCACCCACGTCACCAGCTTTTGACGCCCCACGCCTTTCAGCAAAGGGCGAAACCCAGCATTGTAGAAGAAATTTGAGCGCTGTGGCTTATTTCTTCTTTTTGGGCGCCAGCACCATGATCATCTGGCGGCCCTCCAGCTTGGGCATGTTCTCGACCAGCGAGCAATCCGCCAGGTCATCACGAACACGCTCCAGCAGGCGCATACCCAGTTCCTGGTGGGTGATTTCACGACCGCGGAAGCGCAAGGTCACCTTGCCCTTGTCGCCGTCTTCCAGGAAGCGTCGCAGGTTGCGCAGCTTGATCTGGTAGTCGCCTTCATCGGTACCCGGACGGAATTTGACTTCCTTGACTTCGATGACCTTCTGCTTGAGCTTGGCATCGTGAGCCTTCTTCTGCTCCTGGTACTTGAACTTGCCGTAGTCCATCAGGCGGCAGACGGGAGGATCCGCCGTGGCAGCCACTTCCACCAGATCCACGTCCGCTTCGCCGGCAAGGCGCAGCGCTTCCTGGATGCTGACGATACCAAGGGGTTCGTTCTCCACGCCGTTGAGACGGACTTCGGGAGCCATGATTTCACGATTCAGCCGGTGCTTGCGCTCGTCATTGCGCGTACGGCGGTCAAAGAAGTTAGCGATGTCGAATTCCTTTTGGCGACGGGCTGTTTCGCTCAACCCGCACCGGTTAACCTTGATTCACGCCCTGACAAACCTGCTGGCGCGTGCCTGACCCATAACGACCGGGGAAAAGCACGCTCCCGCCTCAGGCCTTGCTGGCGATGTCTTGAGAGATCTTCTGGGAGAAGTCATCGAGTGACATCACACCGAGGTTCTGGTTGCCCCGGGCTCGCACGGCGACGGTGCCATCAGCCTTCTCCTTGTCACCGACAACGATGAAGTACGGCACCTTCTGCAACGAATGCTCGCGGATTTTATACGTGATTTTTTCGTTTCGCAAATCCAACTGGACCCTAAGTCCTTGTTTCTGCAGCGATTTGGCAATCTCTTGAGCGTAATCAGCCTGCGCATCGGTGATATTGAGGACCACCACCTGCACGGGCGACAGCCAGACGGGCAGCGAACCGGCGTGCTGCTCGATCAGGATGCCAATGAAACGCTCCAGTGAACCCAGGATCGCGCGGTGCAGCATGACCGGGTGCTTGCGCTCACTCGTGTCGGCCACGTACTCGGCGCCCAGGCGCTGCGGCATGGAGAAATCGACCTGAATGGTGCCGCACTGCCAGTGGCGACCCAGGGCGTCCTTGAGCGTGTACTCGATCTTGGGGCCATAGAAGGCCCCATCACCCGGCGCGATGGTGAACTCGCTGTTCGTGGCGCGCAGCGATTCCATCAAGGCGTTTTCGGCCTTGTCCCACACCTCGTCCGAGCCAATGCGGTGCTCGGGGCGCGTGGCCACCTTGTAGATGATGTCGGTGAAGCCGAAGTCC
>JACPOH010000129.1 GCA_016185075.1 Aquabacterium sp.
GCTGGTGTCGGCGGTCGATGGCAAGGACAGCCCCTGTGTGGGCCTGTTGTATATCGGCGAAGAAATGATCAAGGGCAGCGAGGTCATCAAACAAGCCGGTGACCTGCTGCGCGCCGCCAATGAGCGTGGCCTGCTCAATTTCTACGGCAACGTGGAAGGCAACGACATTTTCAAGGGCACCTCGGACATCGTCGTGTGTGATGGTTTCGTGGGCAACGTCGCCCTGAAGACGGCCGAAGGACTCGCCGGCATGTTCTCGGCCTTCATCAAGCAAGAGTTCACGCGCAATATCTTCACCAAAATGGCGGCTTTGGTTGCCATGCCGGTGCTAAATCACTTTAAAACACGCGTTGATCACCGTCGCTACAGCGGTGCAGCCCTGTTGGGCTTGCGCGGCCTGGTGTTCAAAAGCCACGGTTCTTCGGACAAGCTGGCGTTTGAAGTGGCCATGAATCGGGCTTATGATGCCGCCCGTCACAAGCTCTTGGACCGGGTTCACGACCAGATCGCTGCCACGCTTGTCAGCCTGCCTACTTCGGCAGACACAACAAGCGGTTCGGCGGATGTGGGGCAGGCGGCCTGATCCTCCCTTCAATGTCCACAAGACATACCGACGACAGTTCTCGTTCACCATCACAGACTCTGCAGGGCGCGACCTACGCCCGCATTGCCGGAACAGGGAGCTACCTCCCACCGCGCCGCGTCACCAACCAGGATCTGGTTGACCAGCTGGCAGCCGCAGGCATCCAGTCGTCGGACGCCTGGATCGTCGAGCGCACTGGCATCCGGGCGCGCCATTTCGCCGAACCGGACGTCACCTCCAGCATGCTGGGTGTTCGGGCTGCGCGTCAGGCCATCGAAGCGGCCGGCATGCAGCCCGGCGACATCGACCTCATCATCTGTGCCACGTCCACGCCGGACATGGTCTTCCCCTCGGCGGCTTGCCTGATCCAGCGCGAACTGGGCATCCATGGTTGTCCTGCCTTCGATGTGCAGGCCGTGTGCTCAGGTTTCATCTACGCGCTCACGGTGGCTGATTCGATGATCCGCTCGGGGGCATCCCGTCGCGCGCTGGTCATCGGCGCCGAGGTGTTCTCCCGTTTGCTGGACTTCAAGGACCGCACCACCTGCGTGCTGTTCGGTGATGGCGCCGGCGCCGTCGTGCTTGAAGCCTCCGACAGGCCGGGCATCGTCAGTTCCTGCCTGCACGCCGATGGTCGCCACGCCGACCTGCTCAATGTGCCCGGCAACGTCTCCGGTGGCCAGATCCTGGGGGATGCCACCTTGAAGATGGACGGCCAGGCCGTGTTCAAGCTGGCTGTGACTGTGCTGGACAAAGCCGCGCACGAAGTGCTGGACGCAGCCGGACGCGACGAACACTGTATCGACTGGCTGATCCCGCACCAGGCCAACCTGCGCATCATGCAGGGCACTGCCAAAAAACTGAAACTCCCGTATGACAAGATCGTGGTGACCGTGGATCAGCACGGCAACACCTCGGCAGCGTCCATCCCTCTGGCGCTGGACCACGCTGTGCGCAGCGGACAGATTCGGCGGGGCCAGACCCTCATGCTTGAAGGGGTGGGGGGCGGCTTCACCTGGGGTGCGGTGCTGGTCGACTATTGATGTCCATCCCGGCCGCCTCTGTTTTTCTTATAACAACCACGTGAGACAAGGACCAAGGACTCCGTCATGACAGCATTTGCTTTTGTATTTCCCGGCCAGGGCTCGCAGGCCGTCGGCATGCTCAACGCCTGGGAGGGCCACGCGGCCGTTCGCGACACCCTGGCTGAAGCCTCTGACGCCCTGGGCGAAGACATCGCCCGTCTGATCGCCGAAGGCCCCAAGGAGGCGCTGGACCTCACCACCAACACCCAGCCTGTGATGCTGACAGCGGGCGTGGCCTGCTGGCGCGCCTGGCTGGCTGAGACCGGCTTGAGCCCCGTGGCCATGGCTGGTCACTCTCTGGGTGAGTACTCGGCCCTGGTGGCGGCGGGGGCGCTGTCTTTGAAGGACGCCTTGCTTCTGGTTCGCTTTCGCGCGCAGGCCATGCAGGAAGCCGTGCCGGTGGGCGCCGGTGGCATGGCGGCCATCCTGGGTATGGATGCCGAGGGCGTGAAGGCCGGCTGTGCCGAAGCCGCCGCGGCCTGTGGTGAGGCGGTCGAGGCCGTGAACTTCAATGACCCCAAGCAGACTGTGATCGCTGGCACCAAGGCTGCTGTGGAGAAGGCTTGCGAGATCCTGAAGGCTGCAGGCGCCAAGCGCGCGCTGCCGCTGCCCGTGTCGGCCCCGTTCCATTCCAGCCTGATGAAGCCGTCTGCCGAGCGCCTGAAGGAAAAACTGGCGGCCACGGCCTTTGCGTTGCCGCAGATTCCGGTCATCAACAACATCGATGTGGCTGTTGTGTCTGATGCCGATGCCATCCGCGACGCGCTCTATCGTCAGGCTTTTGGTCCGGTGCGTTGGGTGGAAACCATTGCCGCCCTCAAGGCACGGGGTGTGTCACACGTGATCGAGTGTGGGCCGGGTAAAGTGCTGGCCGGCATGGTCAAGCGCATCGACGCTGATCTGGTTGCAACCACTGTTTTTGATCCGGCTTCGCTTGCTGAAGCCAAGGGGCTGCTGGCATGAGCACGGAATTCAAGGGGCAGATCGCGCTGGTCACCGGCGCCAGCCGCGGCATCGGTCGCGCCATCGCACTGGGCCTGGCCCAGCGCGGCCTGAAGGTCATCGGTACCGCGACGACCGAATCGGGCGCGCAGGGCATCAGCGAAGCGCTGGCTGGTTTTGAGGGCAGCAAGGGCGTCGTGCTGAACGTGACTGACGCCGCTGCCGTGGACGCGGCGCTGGACGCCATCCTCAAGGAGCACGGGGCGCTGCATGTGCTGGTCAACAACGCCGGCATCACCCGCGACACCCTGGCCATGCGCATGAAGGATGACGATTGGGATGCGGTGATCGACACCAACCTCAAGGCCGTGTTCCGCCTCAGCCGTGCCGTCATGCGCCCCATGATGAAGCAGCGCCATGGCCGCATCATCAACATCACCTCTGTCGTGGGCGCCAGTGGCAATCCCGGTCAGGCCAACTACGCTGCGGCCAAGGCCGGCGTGGCCGGCATGACCCGTGCGCTGGCCCGCGAGCTGGGCAGCCGTCAGATCACCGTCAACTGCGTGGCGCCGGGTTTCATCGACACCGACATGACCCGCGCCCTGACAGAAGAGCAACACACCGCCTTGAAGGCGCAAATCCCGCTGGGCCGCCTGGGTCAGCCCGAAGACATCGCCGACGCGGTGGCCTTCCTGGCTTCCCCGCAGGCGGCCTACATCACCGGTGTGGAATTGCACGTCAATGGCGGCATGTACATGAATTGATTTTGAGATGGTTCAGGGAATCTCAATTTCCTTTTTCGGGCCGTCGGCGTAATAGACACGCCGTACCGGTAAAATCCCTGGTTTGTTTGCACCACCTCCTGGAGGAGTCATGAGCGATATCGAAGCACGCGTCAAGAAGATCATTGCAGAGCAACTTGGTGTTGCCGAGTCTGAAGTCAGCCCTGAGAAGGCCTTCGTTGCCGACCTGGGCGCCGATTCTCTGGACACCGTTGAACTGGTGATGGCCCTCGAAGACGAGTTCGGCATCGAGATCCCCGACGAAGAGGCTGAAAAGATCACGACAGTGCAACTGGCGATCGATTACGCCAAGTCGCACGTCAAGACCTGAGCCGATTGAGTCAGACCAAGGCCCCTGTGCGAACAAGCAGGGGCCTTGTTCACATCGAATCAACCTATCCGTAGATCAAGCATGACCCGTCGTCGCGTCGTCGTCACAGGCCTGGGCCTGGTTACCCCCGTGGGCAACAACGTTCAGGAATCCTGGTCGAATCTGGTTGCAGGGCAATCCGGCATCCAAACCATCACCAAGTTCGACGCTTCGGCGTTCGCCTGCCAGTTTGCGGGCGAGGTCAAGGGCTTCAACATCGAGGATTACATCCCCGCCAAAGAAGCCCGTCACATGGACACCTTCATCCATTACGGTCTGGCTGCATCCATGCAGGCCGTCCGTGATGCGGGCCTGCCCACGGGCGAGGCCCTGACGCCCGAGCTGGCCGAGCGCATTGGCGTGATGGTCGGCTCCGGTATTGGGGGGCTGCCGATGATCGAGCAGACCCACAAGGAATACAGCGAACGCGGCCCGCGCCGCATTTCGCCCTTTTTCGTGCCCGCCTCCATCATCAACATGATCTCGGGCCATGTCTCCATTCAATACGGCTTCAAGGGCCCGAACATCGGCGTCGTCACGGCCTGTACCACGGGCCTGCACGCGATTGGCCTGGCTGCCCGCATGATCGAGTATGGTGACGCGGACATCATGGTGGCCGGTGGTGCCGAGTCCACCGTGTCGCCACTGGCCAAGGCGCGCGGCGCCACGATCTATGCCGAGCTGGCGGGCTTTGGCATGACGGGGGATGCCTATCACATGACCGCACCGGATGTAGACGGCCCCAGGCGCTCCATGTTGTCGGCGCTGCGCAATGCGGGCATCAACCCGGACCAGGTTCACTACCTGAACGCACACGGTACCTCGACACCGCTGGGTGACGTGAACGAAACCAACGCCATCAAGGCCGCGTTTGGTGAACACGCCAGGAACCTGGTCGTGAACTCCACCAAATCCATGACGGGCCACCTGCTCGGTGGGGCCGGTGGCATCGAATCCGTGTTCACGGCGCTGGCGGTGCACAAGCAGGTGTCGCCGCCCACCATCAACATCTTCAACCAGGATCCCGAGTGTGACCTGGACTACTGCGCCAACACCGCGCGCGAGATGAAGATCGACGTGGCCGTCAAGAACAACTTCGGTTTCGGTGGCACCAACGGCTCGCTGGTGTTCAAGCGCGTCTGATCATCGGGTCGGTCAGGCTTTCTTGTACGGATCAAGTCGGCATGGCCACCAACCCTTTGATGAAGCACGCCTCGTGGGCGATCTGGTCCGGTTCGGGCGGCATCCCCACGGTACGGCGCGCCGCCGTCGCGTTCTGGCTGGCCGGTGCGGCGATGCTCCTGGCATGGGTGCTGGGCCTCTGGCATGAGGCCTTGACCTGGGGGGGCTCACCCCTCCTGCTGATGTCCGGCCTGTCGGTGGCGGTGGTCTGGTGCTGGTTGGCCTGCTCCACATGGTCCGCCTGGTGTGCTGACCGCGCACAGTTGACCCTGATCTGGACCGGGCCGGTCCGCGAAGACCAGGGTGATGCTGCTGGCGAGGTGACCCGTACCGGCGGGTTTCGCCTGGCGCAGTGGGATGCCGCCGTCAAGGTCGAGGTCATGCTGGATCTGCAGCGCTGGATGCTGCTGCGTGTCAGGACCACGGGCGGTGCGTCGCGGGCGTCCTGGTTGTGGCTGGAGACCAGCCCTCGCGGCCCGCTGCATCAACTGCGTACCCTGGTCTACCTCTCGCCGCGCCTGACGGTCAACGACGAGTCAGCGGTTGCGCGCACGGCTGGCACCCGAAGCAGGCTGCGTCATGCGGTGGCATCATGGGCGCACTCATTCAATTCAGGATCCAAGTTGCGTTCACCTGTCACCAAGCCGAGCACGGCGCCTGGTCGTAGACCGCTCTCCTTGTCGTCGGAGTCGGCGTTCCCATCCACGCTGGTCATGCGCGAAGACGATTTATTGGCTCCTCATGCCTCCAGTCGTGCTGGAGAAGGCGCGTGACCCCACAGGAGCCACGAGACCCCGATCACGGCTTGTCCAGTGAACTGCCGGATCAGGGGCTTCATGACATGGGGCAGCGCACGGCCACTGTCACGGACGCTGCCGAGCATACCGAGCTGGTGTCCCCCATCGTGGACGTGGATGCCGCGTTGGTGGAGCGGGTACAGCGGGGCGATCAAAAGGCCTTCGAGATGCTGGTGGTCAAGTACCAGCGCCGCATCGAGCGGCTGATTGCCCGCATGGTGCGCGATGTCGATCTGGTCGAGGACATTGCCCAGGAGGCCTTCATCCGCGCCTACCGTGCCTTGCCCAACTTCCGAGGCGAGAGCGCTTTTTACACCTGGCTCTATCGCATTGCGGTCAATACCGCCAAGAAGGCCATGATCGGCCTCAAGCGCGACCCGGTTCTCACGGAGTCGGCCATCGCCTCGGTCGACGAGGAAGAAGAATCCGGCTCGCGCGTTGAAAACGAGCTGAGCGACGGCGAAACGCCCGAGTCCGTGCTGGCCAGCCGCCAGATTGCGGAAACGGTCAACGCCGCCATCGAAGCGCTCTCGGAAGACCTGCGCCAGGCGATCACCCTGCGCGAAATCGAAGGCCTCAGTTACGAGGAAATCGCCGAGCTCATGAATTGCCCCATCGGTACAGTGCGCTCGCGGATTTTTCGGGCGCGTGAGGCGATCGCCACCCGGCTGCGGCCTTTGCTCGACACCCGCGAGGGCGAGCGCTGGTAATTGTAAAACTCAGTGAACTTTTTTCCCTGAGCCCGGTCTGTCGCTGTGTGGGTGGCGTGCTGATGTGCCACCCGTGTTGCGAATCTGGAGCAAACCCTCATGTCTGACCGTTTCAGCGATCGTGATGCAGAACGTGAAGCGTTGTCGGCCCTGGCCGACGGCGAGGCGCAGTCCCCGGAGGTTGCCCGCGCGTGTGCCGCCTGGCGTGATCAGCCAGATGCACGAGCGAGCTGGCATGCCTACCAACTGATTGGCGACGTCATGCGCTCGGAAGACCTGGCCAAGGCCGGTTCCGGTGAGGCTTTCCTGAAAAACTTCCGTGAGCGGCTGGCTGCGGAGCCCGTGGTGCTGTCACCCGCCGCCGCGCAGGCGCAGCGTCCGGCGGTGGGCGACAAGGTGGTGTCGCTGGATGTGGCTCGACCCTTGAAGCGCCGAGCTTGGGCAGGCCCCATGGGCGTGGCGGCAGGTTTTGTCTTGTTGGTGGGGGCCATGCTGTCGTCGCAGATTCTGCCCGGCGGCCCTCAAGGTGGTGATGCCAGTCTCGCGCAGTCGTCGGCTGTCGGCGGTGCGTCGCTGTCCCTGGCCAGCGCTGGGCAATGGTCGACCAGCGGTTTCATGCCGGACCCGGCTCGCACGGCCGCCCTGACCGTCGGTGGAGCGAGCACCTTCCAGCAGCCAGGTGAAACGGTGCTGATACGCAACCCTCAGCTGGATCAGGCTCTGGCGTTGCAGCGCGCCAACCAGACAGGTGATGTGTCATTCCAGGGGCAGGGCGCATTGACCCGCCAGGTGGTATTTGACGGCCGTTGATCTCCATCGTTTCTCCACCCTCATGGGCCGCGTTCAGCTTTCGGGCTGGCTGCGGCTTTTGACATTGGGCCTGGTCTTTACCTGACTTCACACCGCCCGTGTGAACTGTCAGCGAACTGCAGATGTCCTACGTTGTAGCTTTTGTCCTTCCGTCTCATTGATGAACGAGGTTTCACACATGACGTCTTCTCTGCAATCCGGTTCTTCGACCCGTTCCGTTGTTCGTCGGACCCTGGTGGTCGGCGCAGTGGTATCGGCCGTCGGCCTGGTGCTGAGCTCCAGCTTGTTTCCGCACGAATCGCAGGCCCAGCAGCCTGCAACCACCTTCAGTGCGCCCGCACCCCAGGCCACTCAGCCGCCGGTGATCGTCAAGGGCTTGCCCGACTTCACCGAACTGGTCGAGCGTGTAGGGCCTTCTGTTGTCAGCATTCGCACCACGCAACGTGTGGTCGATGATGTTGGCGACGGTGACGATGAGGCCGACGCGCAGATGCGCGAGTTCTTCAGGCGCTTCTTCGGTACCCCCATGCCGGGTCAGACGCCTCGCAAGAACGCCCCTCGCAAAGGGGGTGAGCAGGGTGAAGAGCGCCCGCGCGGTGTAGGGTCCGGTTTCATCCTGAGTACCGATGGTTATGTGATGACCAACGCCCACGTGGTGGATGGTGCCGACGAGGTCTATGTCAACCTGACCGACAAGCGCGAGTTCAAGGCCAAGGTCGTGGGTGTCGACAAGCGCACGGACGTGGCCGTGCTCAAGATCGAAGCGAGCAAGCTGCCTGCGGTGTCGATCGGTGATGTCAGCAAGTTGAAGGTGGGTGAATGGGTGATGGCCATCGGCACACCCTTCGGGCTCGACAACACGGTTACCGCGGGTATCGTGAGCGCCAAGGCCCGTGACACGGGTGAAGAGATCCGTTTCATCCAGACCGACGTGGCCGTCAACCCCGGCAATTCGGGTGGTCCCTTGATCAACATGCGTGGCGAGGTGGTGGGCATCAACTCACAGATCCTCAGCCGCTCGGGCGGCTTCATGGGCATCTCGCTGTCGATCCCGATCGACGATGCCATGAAGGTGGCCGAGCAGCTGCGTGCGGGCGGCAAGGTGATCCGCGGGCGCATCGGTGTGGCCATTGCACCGGTGACCAAGGAAGTGGCGGAGTCCATCGGCCTGGGCAAACCTGTCGGCGCCCTGGTGCAAAGCGTCGAAGCTGGCACTCCGTCCGAAAAGGCGGGGCTGGAAGCGGGTGACATCATCACGAAGTTCGCGGGTCAGACCATCGAGAAGGCGCAGGACCTGCCTCGCCTGGTCGGTGCGACCAAGCCCGGCACCAAAACCTCCATCCAGGTCTTCCGCCGTGGCAGCTACAAGGATTTGAGCATCACGGTGGCTGAACTGGATTCGGCGAGCAAGGCCAAGGAGCCGGATGCCACCAAGGCTGATGCCAAGCTGGCGGCGTCTGCCTTGGGTCTGAAGATCGTTGACCTCAGCGCCGAACAGAAGCGTGAGCTCAAACAGAATGGCGGCGTGCTCGTGGAGGGCGTCGATGGTCCGGCCGCGCGGGCGGGTCTGCGCCCCGGAGACGTGGTGCTGGCTGTCGCCAATGTGCAGATCAGCGGCGTGAAGGAGTTCGAGGCCGTGCTGGCCAAGCTCGATCGGTCACGTCCTGTGAGCGTCCTGGTTCGTCGCGGC
>JACPOH010000130.1 GCA_016185075.1 Aquabacterium sp.
AGCGATGCAGGTTTATGTGCTCAACCTGCTTGATGACTGTCCAGTATAGGACCGCACAGCCCCTCCTCGCAGGGAATAGGGGCGCAGTTCAGGCGCTGTTGCCCGGATTGACGCCAATTTCCGGCGTGGAAATGGCCATTTCAGCCCGCCCTGTCGCACAAACCTGACGACAGGAGGGCGACAAGGCGGATCTGGCGGGCGTCAGGGGGCGGACTTCAGGGCGCCGGCGTCACGGGCGCAAAATCAATGGGCACCCAGGTGTAGCTGTTCTTGCCCTCGGCACGGACATGACCGATTCCGGGGAACGGCAGGTGGGCACCGGCCACCAGCAGCGCATCCTTGGCCGTCCAGCCGAAGACCTTCATGCGGGTGGCCAGGGCCTTGGCCTGGTCGTTGTCGAATTCGATGGTGACCTTGGGCTGGGAAAACTGCACGGCGGCGTTGTGCACCAGGTCACCCAAGATCAGCAATTTCTGGCCCCTGGATTCGAACAGGTAACCGGTGTGACCGGGCGTGTGGCCATGCTCGTCCACGGGCTTGATGCCTGGCTGGATCTCGCTGGTGCCCTCGAAGGTCTTGAAATGCCCGGCCTTGATGTAGGGTGCGGTCGCATCCTGCGGGGCCTTGAAGAACATCTTCTTGTCCTCGGGCGCGTTGGCCAGGCTGGCCGGGCTCAACCAGAAATCGGCGTCGGCCTTGGCGGCGTAGACCTGAGCATTCGGGAAAGCAGGCTGGCCTTCAGGCGTCAGCAGGCCACCCACGTGGTCGCCGTGCAGGTGGGTCAGCAAGACCGTGTCGACCTGAGCAGGGTCGTAGCCGGCCGCCTTCAGGTTGCCCAGGACCTGACCCAATGTGGGGCCGAACACCTTGGCTGCACCGGTGTCGACCAGCACCAGCTTGTTGCCGGTGTTCACCAGGAAGGCGATCACGGCCGTTGGCGTCGGGTTGGTGCGGAACATCCTGGCCAGCAGTTTCTGAACTTGCTCGGGCGTGGTGTTCTTGAGCAGCTTGCCGTCCAGGTTGATCTGGCCGTCATACAGGGCGGTGACCTCGAACGCGCCGATCATCTGGCGGTAGTAGCCCGGCACCTGGGTGAGAACCTGAGGGGCTTCGGCATGTGCGGCAGGCAGGGTTGCCCATGTCATGAGACTCAATGCTAGCGGGGCGAACCAGCGGGATGGACGGACCATGTGTTTTTCTCCTGGGTGGTCTGGGTGCAACGATTGGGTACAGCGGGAGCCAAAGTCTAGGGGGATGAGCCCCTGCATGCAGGGCCCACATCCAATACCCCCGCCACACGGTGACGCGCAGATGCTAAGGTGTATGAAAAAATGACCGGCCTTCTTTGCAAGGATCGCTTCCATGAGCCTGCGCTCTCCCCTGACCACGCTGTCCATCAGGGGCCTCATCACCTGGTTGAGCTACACCGTCACGGGCCTGCTGGCCGTGTCGCAGTCCGCACCCACCGAGCACGTCTCGCCGCAGTCCCTGCCGGCCGGG
>JACPOH010000210.1 GCA_016185075.1 Aquabacterium sp.
ACGCCAGCACCTGCGATGCCAATGCGCAGTGAAGACTTCATGGTGCGCATCAGCTTGGTGATGACGTGGGTTCCGCCTTGATGGGGATGTAGAGCTCGCCGCCAACCGACTTGAACTCTTCGGACTTGGCGGCCATCCCTTGCGCGGCGAAGTCTCGCACTTCCTGTGTGATCTTCATCGAGCAGAACTTGGGCCCGCACATCGAGCAGAAGTGCGCCACCTTGGCCGCGTCCTTGGGCAGGGTCTCGTCATGGAAGTCGCGTGCCGTTTCGGGGTCGAGGCCCAGGTTGAACTGGTCCTGCCAGCGGAAGTCGAAGCGGGCTTGCGAGAGCGCGTCGTCACGGGCGCGGGCACCAGGGTGACCCTTGGCAATGTCGGCGGCATGCGCGGCGATCTTGTAGGCAATGAGGCCCTGCTTGACGTCGTCGCGGTTGGGCAGGCCCAGGTGTTCCTTGGGTGTGACGTAGCACAGCATGGCCGTGCCCATCCAGCCGATCATGGCCGCACCGATGGCCGAGGCGATGTGGTCATAACCCGGCGCGATGTCGATGGTCAGCGGGCCCAGGGTGTAGAAAGGCGCCTCATGGCAGACCTTGAGTTGCTCGTCCATATTGGCCTGGATCATGTGCATCGGCACGTGGCCCGGGCCTTCAATGATGGTCTGCACATCGTGTTTCCAGGCGATCTGCGTGAGCTCGCCCAGCGTGTGCAGCTCGGCGAACTGGGCCTCGTCATTGGCGTCAGACAGGCAGCCCGGACGCAGGCCATCACCCAGAGAGAAGGTCACGTCGTACGCCTTCATGATCTCGCAGATCTCTTCGAAACGCGTGTACAGGAAGTTTTCCTTGTGATGGGCAATGCACCACTTCGCCAGGATCGAACCGCCGCGCGACACGATGCCGGTGCGGCGCTTGGCCGTCATCGGGATGTGGTGCAGCCTCAGGCCCGCGTGGATGGTGAAGTAGTCGACGCCTTGCTCGGCCTGTTCGATCAGCGTGTCTCGGAAGATTTCCCAGCTCAGGTCTTCGGCCACGCCGCCAACCTTCTCCAGCGCCTGGTAGATGGGCACGGTGCCGATGGGTACGGGGCTGTTGCGCACGATCCAGTCTCGCGTGGTGTGGATGTGCTTGCCGGTGGACAGGTCCATCACGGTGTCGCCACCCCAGCGGATCGACCAGACCATCTTTTCAACTTCTTCCTCGATGGACGAGGTCACGGCCGAGTTGCCGATGTTGGCGTTGATCTTGACCAGGAAGTTGCGGCCGATGATCATCGGCTCCAGTTCCGTGTGGTTGATGTTGGCGGGAATCACGGCGCGGCCGCGTGCCACTTCATCGCGCACGAACTCGGGTGTGATCTCGCGCGGGATCATGGCGCCCATGGGGTTGCCACGCAGGCGGGCTTCGCGCTCGGCGTCCACACCATATTTGGCGCGCCAGTCTTCGGCCTGATCCAGGCGACGCTGGTTCTCGCGCAGGGCGACGAACTCCATCTCGGGGGTGATGATGCCTTTGCGGGCGTAGTGCATCTGCGAGACGTTGTGGCCGGCCTTGGCTCGGCGCGGCTGGCGCTGCAGGCTCCTGGTGGCTTCGCGCAGGGCGGCCATGCGCTCGTCATGGCGCTCGCCTTCCTTCAGGCCGTCGTCCATCGCCTTGATCACGCGGCCTTCGTAGGCTTCGGTGTCCCCTCGGGCGATGACAGCGGCTTCTCGCACGGGCGGCAAGCCCTTGGTGACGTCGATGTGCACGTTGGGGTCGGTGTACGGGCCCGAACAGTCGTACAGGGTGACGCTCTCGCCATTGGTCAGCGAGACCTCGCGCATCGGCACGCGCACGCCGGCGTGGCTGCCTTCGACGTACACCTTGCGCGATGCGGGCAAAGGCTCACGGGTCAGGCGGGTGAGTTCATCCAGCGCTTGCAGGGCAACAGCGTTGTCGGGGGCGTTCATCAGCGGCTCCTTCGGGTGGCAGTGGCAACACATGCTCCGAGGGGTGCCTGGGCCGGACGAATGTCGGGCGGTGCGAGGGCGGGGTGACCAGATCAGTCCGGCAAGGACGGATTCGGGCCCTTCGCATCAGGTACGGCTCTTCTTTCGCCGGTATGAACCGGATCAAGTTCAGCGGGTTCGGTATTCCATCTCAGCGCCAGCACGAATCACGTGAGGCACACCCCGGAGCAGTGCGCAGTGTAATGCGACTGTCGGCACCTGCGTCAACACAGGCGAAAAACCTTCAGCGGCTGAAGGACGTCGGCACCACGGCGTCGGCCACCGACGATGGTTTGGCTGAGCGAGCATCCGTGCTGTTGTCCAGCCGCTGGTGCGCCTTGTGGCCTAGGAAATGGTCCATGAAATCAGCCAGCACCTTGTTGGCCTCGTGGGGCGTGGGCCCAAAGAGTGCCAGCAGCAAGGCCAGGGGTGCGATGGCGTACAGGGGGCGCATGTGAGCGGGCGAAAAGGTGGATGCTGAATTTTTTATGAACGGGTTCAGTGTAGAAACTCACCCGAGGTGTCAGCCATCCCCGGCACGGGGGGGGGGGCCTCCCTTGGACCTGGGGGTGCCGCGCCCGCCCGGGGGCGGCGCGGGGGGGGGGCGTTCAGCCTTGCCGGTTGCGGACCACGTGGATGCGGTGATCCTTGGCGGCGGGCGTTTGCTGACCGCACTGGCCACAGCCGTTGCCGCAGGATGCGGCAGGGGAGGCCACCTGGTTGGAGGGGCATGCCGAGGCCGATGACGCGGCGTCTGGCGCGGTGCTTGGAGCGGCAAACAGCTGGCGCAGGCCGGGCCACCAGCGACGCCCCAGGTAGAGTGCGGCGCTCAGGCCAATGACCAGTGTGACAAGGGTTTGCCAGTCTGGATGCATGTCAGGCTCCCCAGCGCAGGGCCAGGTGGTACACCGTGAACGAAGCCAGGTAGGCCAGCGTGAACATGTAGCCCAGCATGATCAGCGGTACACGCCAGCCATTGGTCTCGCGGCGGGTCACGATCAAGGTCGACAGGCACTGTGGCGCGTACACATACCAGGTCATCAGCGACAGGGCCGTGGGCAGCGACCACGCCTGGCCGATCAGCCCCTGCAGCGCGCTGCTCAGCTCGTCACCCGTTTGCGACATCGAATACACCGTGCCCAGGGCGGCCACGGCCACTTCACGCGCCGCCATGCCCGGCACCAGTGCGATGCAGATCTGCCAGGTGAAGCCGATGGGCGCGAAGATCACCTCCAGCGCGCGGCCGGCCATGCCTGCCAGGCTGTACTCGATGGCTGGGCCGGTGGCGCCGTCAGGCGGGGCGGGGAAGTTCGACAGGAACCACAGGATGACCATCAGAGACAGGATGATGGTGCCCACCCGCTTGACGAAGATGCTGGCACGCTCCCACAAGCCCAGCAGCAGGTTGCGCAGGTGCGGCACGTGGTAGTCGGGCAGTTCCATCAGCAGGGGTTGCGCGCCGCCTTGCTTCATGAATTTCTTGAGCACGAGCGCCACCAGCATGGCCGAGAAGATACCCGCCATGTACAGCGCAAACAGCACCAGGCCTTGCAGGTTGAAGATGCCGCCCACCGTGCGATCCGGGATGAAGGCCGCGATCAGCAGTGCATACACCGGCAGGCGTGCCGAGCAGGTCATCAAAGGGGCGATCAGGATGGTGACGATGCGGTCGCGCGGGTCGGCAATCGTGCGTGTGGCCATGATGCCGGGGATGGCACAGGCAAAGCTCGACAACAGCGGGATGAAGGCGCGGCCTGACAGCCCCACGCTGCCCATGATGCGGTCCAGCAGGAAGGCGGCGCGCGGCAGGTAGCCGGAGTCTTCCAGGGCCAGGATGAAGCCAAAGAGGATGATGATCTGCGGCAGGAAGACCAGCACGCTGCCGGCACCGCCAATCACGCCGTCCACCAGCAGGCTGCGCAGCATGCCGTCGGCCATGTGCGCCTTGACCCAGTCGCCCACCAGGCCCATGCCGTTGTCGATGAGGTCCATGGGCAGCTTGGCCCAGGTGAACACGGCCTGGAAGACCAGGAACATCAGCGCAGCCAGGATCAGCGGGCCCATGACCGGGTGCAGCACGTAGCGGTCCAGCACGGCCGTCAGGTGCGAGCCCTGCTCGGGCATGGTCACGCATTTGGCGAGCAGCTCGCCCACGCGCTTGTGCGTGTCTTCCACCGGCGTTTGCGCGATGCGCTGCATGGGCCGGGGGGTGGCGGGTTTGGGCAGGCTGGCCCAGTCCAGTTTGTCGAGCTGATCGAGCAGGGCGCGTTCGCCGCCGGTGCGCACGGCAATGGCCTCGACCACCGGGATGCCCAGCTCCTGCTGCAGCCTGGCGGTGTCGATGTGGATGCCGCGCTTGGTGGCCAGGTCCATCATGTTGATGGCCAGCACCATGGGCACGCCCAGGGTTTGCAGCTCGAGCACCATGCGCAGGTTCAGGCGCAGGTTGGTGGCGTCCACCACGCACACCAGCCCCACCGGGGCAGACTCGCCCGAGCGCACGCCCGCGATCACATCGCGCGTGATGGCTTCATCAGGCGTGGCGGCCAGCAGGCTGTAGGCACCGGGCAAATCCAGCACGCGCCAGCCTTGGCCGGCAGGGGAGATGAACTGCCCTTCCTTGCGCTCGACGGTGACGCCGGCGTAGTTGCCGACCTTCTGCTTGGCGCCCGTGAGGCGGTTGAACAGGGCAGTCTTGCCGCAGTTCGGGTTGCCGACCAGGGCGATCAGCGGAGAGGTGGACACATCAGGTGTCGCTGTCGCCATGAGGTCGCTCCTGCTGCTGGCCAGTGAAAAAACGCGAATGCCGAGCGATCAGGCCACAACGACTTCGATCAGCGAGGACTCCAGCTTGCGCATGGCGAACGTGCTGGTACCCACCCGGACCGCCAGGGGCCCGCGGCCAAAGAAGATGCGGCGCAAGACCTGCACGCGCTCGCCCGGCACGAAACCCAGCTCCATCAGCCGTCGTTTGAGCGCGCCGCCATCGTGGTGGCCCGCCTTGATGCCCTTGATGGTCGCCACCGCCCGCACGGGCAGCTTGTCCAGCGTGGTGGCCGGCGACTTGCTGTGATGAGGGTGGTGCTGCGATTTCATGGGCCCATTCTAGTTTCAAATGCGAACGATTCGCAATGGCTTTCATTGATCCATGTCACGGAACAGGGTGATGCATCCCGTATCCGGGGGGCGGACCGACGTTCACATTTCATGCTGATTTCTGCCTATCGAATAACGGGAAAAGGCAGGTTTTGCCAAGCATTGGCAAAGGCAGGCAAGACAGTGGCTTGACGATCGATGAAGATGTTTGTTACGTTGACTGATGCTGCGCGTCTTGATTTTCCTTATGAGGCTGCCTGCTGGCGTGTTGTTGTGGCTGCGGGGCTCGCTCTGGTTGTGCCTGTTGGCCTGGGCCGGTCTGGCGCAGGCCTATAACTACGCGGGCAACTACACGTTTGCGGCGCGCTGGAACGAGTGGGGGCGCTACTTCTCCGGTGGTGTGTGGGTCTACCCTGAGGAGTTCGGCAACTTCAACGAGTACGACGTCTGCCCACCGCAGCAAGTCAGCGTCATTTTTCCCAGTGCCATGGTGCCAGGCAACGTCAAGCAGACTTGCGACAACCTGTGGGTGGCACTGATTGAATCGAGCTACATCCTGAGTAGTTCAACCCGCAAAACCAGAGCCAAGGACTTGTCGGAAGACTGGATCATCGATTTCGTTGATCCCAATGATTCGTCCAACAACTACTACTTCAATTGGTATTCGAACCAGTTGGTGGTGGCCTGGTGGTGGTGGAACGATCCCAGCGTCGGGAGGTGGGCTTATCCGATTGTGCTCAATGGCGGCCCTCACAACGGGGAGTCTGTGCTGGGCAACAGCGACCTGCTGGCCTTCAGCGACAAGCTCTTTGTGATGCTCGACAGTGACGGCTCACTGAGTTACTACTGGTATGGCGCGGCCGGCTTGCTCTATTACGACGCGCCAGCGACCAAGTTCAAGAATGGCTCATGGAACGGCCAGACGCTGACCAGCAAATTGCAGTACATGATTGGCGCGGAGCAAGCGGCGCTGTATTTCCTGGAGGGGAGCAGCACGCTGCATGTGTTCGACTACAACCTCAACTGGCAGCGTACCGAGACCGTGGCCCTGGGCAATGAGCTGTCGGGCTACACCATGGGCGACCTGGTCGACAACAAGATCCCGGGCTACACCTACATCGGCTGGGACGTGGGGCCCATCGTGATCGGCGTGACGGCCTTGCGGCCGCTGGACCACATCGAAGTGACATCGGCCTCATCGTCGGGCACGGCAGGCACGCCGATCAGTTTCACGCTCAAGGCGTGTGCCACAGCGGATTGCAGCACGCTGTACACCCGCGGGGTCAGTGGCTACCTGATGATGTCGGACGGCAGCAATGTCGCGTTCAACATGGCGGCGGGCACATCGACGGTCAACACCTCGCTCACGGTGGCCACGGCGCCAGCGGCCGGGTATGTGACCGCGAGCCTGACCAGCTTGTCTGTCACGCCCATTGGCTCGCCGTCCATCTACTGCGGTTTCGGTGTGACGGCGACGAGTTCGGCGTCATGCAACTACAGCGTCGCTTCGCCTCTGCACCACCTGTCCGTCACCACCACGAGCAGCAGCGGCCTCACGTGCACCCCCACAACGTTCACCATCGTGGCGTGTGCCAATGCGGCTTGCACCGGCACTTTCTCGGGTTCGGTGTCGGGCAATCTGACCTTGTCGGGCGCTGGTGCGACCGTCAAGCCCTCTGCGAGCAACGCGTTCAGCATCACGGGGGGTGCGAGCAGCACGACGGTGAGCGCGCAGGTGACGGTGGTACCCGCCAGTGGTTATGTGACGGTGGGCCTGAGCGGCCTGACGATGACGCCTTCTGGCTCGCCCACCGTGTATTGCGGTCTGGGCAGCGCGGCGTCTGCGGGGGGCTCATGCAATTACAACGTGAACACGGCCGGCCTGCTGCTGGCGGTGGCAAACCACCTGTCGGAAACCTCTACCGCCATGACCGTGACCGCGGTCAAGCAGGGCACGAACACGGCTTCATGCGTGCCCGCATTTGCCAGCGTCAGCAAGACGGTCAACGTCAAGTGCGCCTACAGCAACCCGACCAGCGGGACCTTGCCGGTTCGCGTGGCCGGTACGGCGTTGAACGCGGGGGGCAGCGCCGCCTCGGCCTGTGACGGCGCGGGCGCCAACATCAGCCTGAGCTTCGACACGACCGGTCAGGCGACGACCAATGTGCAGTACGCCGACGTGGGGCAGATGTCGCTGACGGCCAGCTACAGTGGGTCGGGGGCTGATGCAGGGCTGAGCATGTCCGGCACCACGTCCTTCATCGCCTCGCCGGCATCGTTCGGTTTCAGTGGTGTGACGGCATCGTCGCTGGTGGCGGGCAACGCCTTCTCGGCCACCATCACGGCCCGCAACAGCGCGGGTGCGGCCACGCCCAATTTCGGCAAGGAGTCGGCGGTGACCACCGATTACGTGCGCCTGGGCTGGAACAAGTACCGGCCAACCGGCACGAACTCGTCGGCTGGTTCGCTGTCGGGTAGCGGCACCTCGGGTGGTTCGCCCTACATCTCATCGACCGGTTTCAACGCGGGGGCCATCACGGTCAGCGACCTGAAGTGGACCGAGGTCGGTACGGGTGACCTGACGGCCTCCCTGGTCAGCGGCAGCTACCTGGGCTCTGGCACGGGCGTGTCAGGCAGCACCGGCAGCACGGGTGCCGTGGGGCCCTTTGTCCCGCATCACTTCAATGTGACGACGGGTTTGACCTGCGGCAGCTTCATCTACAGTGGTCAGCCCCTGGACACGCTCACCGTGACGGCGGCCAATGCATCGAACGGCACGACGACCAACTACGACGGCACGGGCAACACCTCGCCCAACTATGCCAAGGCGGTCACGCTGAGCGCCGTGGGGGCCAGCGGCTCCTTGTCGCCCTCGGTCGTCAACGCCAGTGATTTCACGCGCGGTGTGGCTGCCTTCTCATCGGTATCCGCCACCTTGCCCACTTTCACCTTCTCCAACAAGCTGACGGCGCCCACGTCGGTGCTCATCCGCGCCACAGATGCCTCTGGAGTCTCGTCCAGTGCAGGCTCCGAGCAGGCCATGTCGGTGCGAAGCGGGCGCCTCAAGGTGTCCAACGCCTTCGGTTCAGAAAAGAGCAGCCTGGTCATTCCTGTGCAGGCGCAGTACTGGAATGGCCGCGCCTGGGTGGTCAATGGCAGCGACAGTTGCACCAGCGTCCCGGCCGCCTCCGTGGTGCGCAGCAATTACCTGGACAGCAAAGGGGCGTCGACCTCCGCGTGGACTACCACCCCCTCGGCCATCAGCATCGTGGCGGGCAACGGCAGCTTGACCCTGAGTGCGCCCACCGCCAATGGCACGGGCAGTGTGGATTTCGCGTTGAACCTCGGTAGCACCTCGACAGACCAGTCCTGCCTGGCCACGCATCCCAGCTCAACAGGGGCGGGGCTGGGCTGGTTGCGTGCGCAAAATGGCTCTGCCAATGCCTGTGCTGGTGTCACCACCTATGACCGGGATCCGTCCGCGCGTGCGACCTTTGGCGTGTACTCGCCAGAGACCCGGAGGATGGTCTTCACCCGCGACCTGTATTGATCGACGTCTTGCCGGCGCGTGCGCGTCGGTAGCTGGCTGGCGCTTCGCCCTACCATTCCTTGAAAGCGCGCGAGAACGCGCTTTGTTC
>JACPOH010000211.1 GCA_016185075.1 Aquabacterium sp.
GCCCGAGATCGTGCTGCTGGGCGCCACCAGCCAGGGACGCGATCTGGCTGGCTCCGTGGCCACCACCTTGCTCACGGGCCTGACGGCCGACTGCACGGAGTTGGCCATCGACCCCAACAACCGCGCGCTGGCTGCCACACGCCCGACCTTTGGCGGCTCGCTGCTGTGCGCCATCATGACCCTGGCTTACCGACCACAGATGGCCACCGTGCGCCCCCGCGTGATGGCGATGCCCCGTGCCGATGCCAGCCGCACCGGCACCACCAGCGAAGACGCGCTGGGTCTGATCGAGACCCACATCGTCACCAAGTTGCTGGACTTCATCGCGGACGCCAACTCCAACAAGATCAACCTGCCTTACGCCGATGTGATCGTCAGCGGCGGCAAGGGCTTGAAGAACCCTGACAACTTCAAGCTGGTGTTCGACCTGGCGCGAGTACTGGGCGGCGAAGTCGGTGCCACGCGCCCCTGCGTGCAGGCAGGCTGGGTCGAGGCGGACCGGCAGGTTGGGCAGACTGGCAAGACCGTGCGCCCCAAGCTCTACATCGCCGCAGGCATCAGCGGCGCCATCCAGCACCGCGTGGGCATGGAGGCCAGCGACGTGATCGTTGCCATCAACACCGACCCGAACGCCCCGATCTTCGACTTCGCGCACTACGGCATCGTGGGCAATGCGATGCAGGTGCTGCCCGCACTCACGCAGGCCTTCCAGACCCACCTCGACCAGCGCATCAAGCGCGTGGCATGAACATGAAGCCCACCCCCGAAGCGGCTGCGCCGCTCCCCCTCAAGGGGGCGCCGCCAACGGCCCGGCAAAGCCGGATCCATGGCGTCCGCTTGAACCGATCTGCACCTTAGGAGCGAGAAATGAGTAAAAAGGACTTTGACGTGATCGTCGTGGGCGCCGGCCCTTCGGGCAACGCTGCAGCCTACACCGCCGCCAAGGCTGGCCTGAAGGTGCTGCAGATCGAGCGCGGCGAGTACCCCGGCTCGAAGAACGTGCAGGGTGCCATCCTGTACGCCGACGCGCTGGAGCGCATCATCCCCGACTTCCGGGAAGACGCCCCGCTGGAGCGCCACATCATCGAGCAACGCATGTGGGTGCTGGATGACGCGAGTTTCGTGGGCAGCCACTTCCGCAGCGAGGACTACAACAAGCCGCCCTACAACCGCTACACCATCATCCGCGCGCAGTTCGACAAATGGTTCAGTTCCAAGGTGCGCGAAGCCGGCGCCCTGCTGATCTGCGAAACGACCGTGCAGGAACTGATCATGGACGGCGACAAGGTGGTGGGTGTTCGCACCGACCGCGAAAAGGGCGATGTCTTCGCCGATGTGGTCATCCTGGCCGACGGTGTCAACAGCACGCTGGCGCGCAAGGCGGGTTTTCACGGCGAGATCAAGGCGGGCAACGTGGCCCTGGCCGTCAAGGAAATCCACTTCATGCCAGAAGAGCTGATCCAGCAGCGCTTCAACATCAAGGACGATGAAGGCGTGGTGATCGAGATGGTCGGCAAGATCACCGACGGCATGATGGGCACAGGCTTCCTGTACACCAACAAGGACTCGATCACGCTGGGCATCGGCTGCATGCTCTCGGACTTCAAGCACAACGAGAACAAGACATCGCCCTATCAGTTGCTGGAGAACATGAAGCGCCACCCTTCGATCGCCCCGCTGATCCAGGGTGGCGAGATGAAGGAGTACTGCGCCCACCTGATCCCCGAGGGCGGCTTCTTCGCCATCCCCAAGGTCTATGGCAACGGCTGGATGATCGTGGGGGACTCCGGTGGCTTCGTCAACGCCGTGCACCGCGAAGGCTCCAACCTGGCCATGACCACGGGCCGGCTGGCGGCCGAGACCATCATCGCGGCCAAGGCCGCCGGCAAGGAGCTGAACGCGGCCACGCTCAAAGCCTATCAGAAGGCACTCGACGAGTCCTTCGTGATGAAGGACCTCAAGAAGTACCGCGACATGCCCAAAGTCTTCCACGAGAACCCGCAGTTCTTCACGACCCTGGTCTGGTGGGCGACGCCTTCAAGCTGTGGCGGGCCTTCCGCTGAACCTCTTCCACACCTTGAATCAGGAGTGACACCATGACCCCTCTCAACGTCAATGTGGAAGAGAAGCTCTTCCAGAACCGCTACAAGGTCGACGCCGGCCGCCCGCACATCAAGATCAAGGACGCCAGCGTGTGCCGCGACGAGTGCAAGGACCGCTCCTGCACCTTCGTTTGCCCCGCGTCCTGCTACAAGGCCGAAGGCAATGGTTCGGTGACCCTGATCACCGACGGCTGCCTGGAGTGTGGCAGCTGCCGCATCATCTGCTCCGAGCACAGCAATGTGGCGTGGGAGTACCCGCGCGGTGGCCACGGCATCCTCTTCAAGTTCGGTTGATCGCCATGGAAGACATCCACACCTTCCTGGCCCATGCGATCCAGCTGGAGTACGAGGCCGCTCGGCGCTACGAAGACCTGAAGGCGGCCATGGGCACAGCCGGCAACAAGGAGGCAGAAGCCTTCTTTGGCCGCATGGCTGAGTTCTCGCGGCTGCACCTCAAGGACGCCATGCGGCGTGGCGGCTTCAGAGAGATCCCCAAGCTGGAAGCCCACGAATGGCAGTGGCCCGAAGGCGTGAGCCCCGAACAGGCGGCCTGGGCCGGTGTGGATGGCTTCATCGATGCGCAGACCGCATTCCAGCTGGCACTGGACGGCGAGGAACGCAGCCAGCTGTTCTATGCCGCCATCGTGTCGGCCACCACCGACCCGGAAGTCCGACGCATGGCCCGCGAGTTCGCGCAAGAAGAAAGCGAACACGTGGCCGAGCTGGAACAGCTGATGCAAAGGCGCGTGGCCTGATCCACCGGCCCTTTCCCTTATCTCACTACATCGAGCCCATACCATGTCACGCCCCGAACGCAGTGTTTTTGTCTGCTCTCAACAGCGTCCTCCCGGTCACCCTCGCGGGTGTTGTGCAGCCCAAGGCAGCCAGGCCGTTCTGCAAGCCTTCTGGAAGGAGTTGCAAGCGCGCAATGCCTATGAACAGGTAGGCGTGACCTACTCGGGCTGCCTCGGCCCTTGTGATGGCGGTGTCAACGTGGTCGTCTTCCCCGACAGCGTGCTCTACAGCCGTGTGAAAGCCGAAGACGTGCCCGAGATTTTCGAAAAGCACCTGCTGGGCGGCGAGGTGGTCGCACGCCTGGCGGCCTCGGCGGCATCATGGTGAACATCCTCACCGGCGAATCATCAACCGACCTGTTCGGTGGTGATGTACCGCCACAGGTCAAGGCCCTCGTCGAACAGGCACGTGCGGCGGAAACGCCCGAACGCGCTCTGGCCCTGCTGTGGACGGCGCAGGTCTGCGCGCCCAACTGCCCTTCTCTGTACTACCTGCTCTACAAGTTCCATGCGCGCCACGCGGACTTCGAACAAGCCGAACTGGCCGCGCTCAAAGGGCTGGAGGTGGCCGCCGAGCAAGCCGGCCTGCCGGACGACTGGCGCATCGTCACACCCGAGATGGCCGACTTCATGACGCCAGGCCCTGCGCGCTTCTGGGCCTTCACGCTCAAGGCGCTGGCCTTCATCCGCCTGCGCCGCCAGGACCCCGAATCAGCCAGAGCCTACCTGGGCAAGGTGCAGCAACTGGACCCACAAGGCGGGACGGGCTCCGACGTGATCGAAGCCCTGATCCGAGCCAGCGGCCACTGAGCCTCTGGCCACCCCTCACGCCCGTGCCGCACGCTCGGCGTCATCCTGTGGTGCAGGGGTCTCACCGCGCGCACCGTTGGCCTTCGCCTGCATGATGCCCTTGAGCACCGGCCCCATCTGCCGGAAACCTGCCACCGCCGTGGCCGTGAGCACCCCGCCCATCATGGCGCCGACGATGCCGCAGGACAGCACATCCTGACCGGTCAGCCACAGGCCCTTGATGCGAGTACGCGGGCTCAGCCAGTCCTGCTGGAAGCGCTGCGGGTCATGGTCCAGGCCGTACAGCTCACCGCGCTGGTAGGCGCCGAACCAGTTGGTCGACAAGGGGGTGGACACCTCGAAGTAATCCACCTTGCCGCGCAGTTGCGGCAGCTTGTCGTACAGGACCTCCATCAGACGCTCGCCCCAACGGGCCTTCGCAGCCTCGTAGTCCTGGCCACGCTTGCCCGCCAAAACCCATCTGCCATTCTTGCTATCGTTCCCACACGAGCTGATGCGCGAAACCTTATGGACA
>JACPOH010000212.1 GCA_016185075.1 Aquabacterium sp.
CGGCCACGGCGGCACGGCGCTGTGCCACCACATAACCCGACGCGGTCAGCTGCACATACTGCTGCGAGGGCGTGCTCATCACCACCGCCGTGGTGCCGACGTCCACCGTGCGAGGCACGAAGTAGTAAGCGGCCGCACCGGCGGCCACCACACCGGCCAGCACCCAGGGCAGGATGCTTGTTTTTTTCTTTGCCGAAGCCTGAACGCCTCTGTCAATCTTGAGCTGGGAGAGTGCCGACGGTGCGGCGGCGGGTACATCAGTCATGGCGTTACTTGGCTAAAGATGGAGATTTTGCACTGCCGCGTCACCCTTAACGATAATCGTTGTGCCGACCCTTGAACGGATGGCCGCCTGGGCTTGCACGGGTGGACAGCATTGTTACGGTGTGTTATGGATACAGGTTGGCAGCCAAAGTTGCTTGTGTGTTCGTCTACCTCGAAAGGTGGGGTGCTCGAAGACTAAGGCAGGCGGGATGCGTCAATGCTAGGGGATTGCATGGGCACCCCCTTCATGTGAATGGGGTGCGGTCACCGAGGCGCCTCGTCGCGAATCAGCGCGCGTTGGCGCGGTTGCTGATGCCAGCGCGCAGGCGCTGCTTGCGGTACTGGCCGGGCGTCATGCCCGTCCACCGCTTGAACGCGTGGTGGAAGCTCGACTGCGTTGCAAAGCCCAGCATGTGCGCCATGTCGATGAGTGAGATGTCGGCGTCGCCCATGTAGAGCAGAACCTGAGCGTGGCGCATGCGGTCGAGCAGGGTGCGGAAGTTCAGGCCGCTTTCTTCCAGCCGCGTTTGCAGGGTGCGAACCGATACGCCTGCTTCCGAGGCGATCTCATCGAGGTTGACCTGGCCGCTCTCCAGCCTGGGTTTGAGGATGCGCTCGATTTTGTGCACGAAGCTGGTCGAGGTGTCCTGCAAGGAGGCCATCTCTGCCATGAGTTGCGCGCGCAGGGTTTCCTGTACGCCATGGTCACCTCGCGAGACGGGCAGTGTTTCGTACTCGGCCGGGCCGCGCAGGCACGAGCGTGGGGCATTGAAAGTGAGCGTGCCCCCCATGGTCTTCTGCAGCGCCGCCACCAGTGAAGGTGAGGGCGTGTCAAAGGCCAGGTCAGCGTCGAAGCGCAGGTCCGCACGGCGCGCCAGCCAGCGTGCGTGCCAGCACATGGTGGCCAGTGTCAGGCGTTCCAGCGCAGGCGAGTGGTGGGCGCTCAACGCGCGCATGGCGATCTCGAAGCGTTCCCCGACCAGTTCGGCATCCAGCGAATAGACGTCGTTGAGCAGGTTGTAGAACTGCGCCAGTGATTCGGCGGCCTCGCGCAGGTTGTGGCTGGCCATGGTGATGAAGCCGATGGGGCCGGTGTCCCAGGGCTTGACGAACTCGGCCATGCGCAGGGCCACGTCGCGCTCGCTGTGGCGCTGGGCCTGCTCGACCAGACTCTCCCATTCTTCGATGGGCCGACGGGTGTTGGGGTCCAGCGCGGCCAGTGTCGCCAGGTAGTCGTGCCCGAAGACGGTGTCCACATCGGTGCCGTCTTGCCGCATACAGTCGACCAGCATCAACAGGTAGCCCAGGTGCACCGTGCACAGGCTGGCTTGCGGCGAAGGCATCGGTCAGCGTGTCAAGGTGGCAGCGGGTGTGTCCAGCAGGCTGCGACGGGCGGTGTCCGCATGCGCTTCGAGTTGCAGAGTGTTGGCGGGTACCGTTGGTTCGGCTTCGTGGGCGGAGGGCTTCTGCTGTTGCTGGAAGGATGCTGCGGCAGACTGCGCGTCCAATTCGCTTTGATCGATGATGGGTGCCTGCTTTTCAAGCGCAGACCTGGCTTCGGCCAGGCGCGTGTGCTGCAGCCGGGGGTTGGGCTCCAGATCCTGGATGAGGGCTTTGGCCATCATGAGCGCCTGGCGACCCACCAGCTCGCCACGGCTGTAATGGTCAGGCAGCACCTTGAGCAGATGCTGGCCCAGCGTGGCACGCTCGCTGTTCATCGGGCCGTTCTGCAGCTCGTTCCACAGCGCGATGCGCTTCTGGAAGCGGCTGTGATCCACCAGGCGAGTCAATTCGCTGTCCTTGTCGGGCCGGTCTGGCAGCGTCGATTCGATCGCCTGGATTTCCTGCTCGCTGGGCTCGGTGGCCAGCACCCAATGAGGCTGCGGCGATGTGCGCGTGACGGACGATGAGTTCGAGGTGCCAAAGCTGTTGTGCCCCGGCTGGATCCAGCCTGCAAACAACGGGCGCGCGATGGCAGCCTGATCCTGGGCTGATTCCTGGGCCTCTTGCGTCTCTTGCGCTGACTGGTGCTCGCCAGGCCAGCACATGCCGATCACCGCGATCAGGGCCACTGTTGCCCCGGCTGCCGCGGCGATCCTGCCGTGCTTCTTCAACAGCCTGGGCGCAGGGGGGTTACGGCCGGTTGTCGATGACATGTTCATGCGCTGCGGTCCTCTCTAGCGGCGGACTGTGCAGCTTTGTCTCGCCGGTGTCATATCGTGTTTTCCCTGGGCTGTGGCGAGCCGTGTGAGGCTCTTCCCGTGGTTTGCGCCAGAACGCAAAACCGCTGCACGCGCGGGTAAGACAGCTTAACGCGACTTCGACAAGATGCAGGCACGCGCGCCCTATGGCAAACACGGTAGGGTGGCCTGGAAAACACAGTACATGAGCATGTTGAACGAGACGATCCTCACCCGAGATGGTTTGAAACTGGTGCGCCGCCATTGGCGTGTGGCGCAGGCGCGCGGCACGGTCGTGCTGGTGCATGGCATTGCCGAACACAGCGGGCGTTACCACCATGTGGCGGCGCAGCTCAATGAATGGGGCTGGTCCGTGGAAAGCTATGACCAGCGCGGGCATGGCTTGTCCGAGGGCCCTCGGGGCCGCTTGCGGCGTGATGACGACCTGGTGCGCGATCTGGCCACGGTGGTGGCGCAGGTTCGGGTCGAACAGACGCAGGGCCCGCTGTTGTTGATGGGGCACAGCATGGGTGGCCTGGTGGTGGGTTGTTATGCCGCTGATTTGCTCGAACCGCGATCGCCAGCGGCGCCGGTTGACGTGGATGGGGTGATCATGATCTCGCCCGCGCTGGCCGTGCCCATGACCTGGCCACGGCGCTTGCTCATGGCGACCATGGGCCGCGTGGCCCCGGACCTGTGCGCCGGCACCGGCTTCAATCCCAAGGCGATCTGCCGGGATGCTGCTGTGGTGCGCGCCTACAAGGAGGATGCGCTGGTGCACGACCGCATCAGCCCGCGTCTGGCGCGCTTCATCCTCGAAGGGGGCGGGTACGTTCGGGCCTTGGCGGACCAGTGGGTCAAGCCCACGGCCTTGTTGTATGCCGGCGCCGACGACATCGTCGACCCGCTTGGCACGAAGCGATTCGCAGACGCCGCGCCTGCGCATGTGCACACACGCTGCTTCTCGCACATGGCGCACGAGATCCTCAATGAGCCGGATCAGGTCATGGTGTTCCACGCCCTGCATGCCTGGTTGGAGGCGCGCTTTCCTGAGCGTTCAGCGCGAGCAAGGGGCGGCTTGAGGGCAGCCTGATCGGCCTGGGTGGTCATATCATGATGGCGTCGCGCCGCGGGTGCGCTTGTGGCCACCAGACCAGATGTCGCCCTTGATCCGTTTTCATCATGCCCAGTCAGCCGAGGCCTTGGCGGTCGATCTGGCCAGCTTTGTGGCGCAGTGCTTGCGTGAGGGCTTGGCCACCCGTGACCGGGCCTTGTTGATCGTGTCGGGCGGCAGCACCCCCATGCCGTTTTTCAAGGCCTTGTCCGGCATGGCGCTGGACTGGTCTCGTGTGGTCGTCACCCTGGCAGACGAACGCTGGCTGCCGCCGGACCATGCCGACAGCAACGAGCGCCTGTTGCGGGCCTGTCTGTTGGTGGGGGCCGCCTCGAAAGCGCGTTTTGTGCCGCTGTTCAACGGTGCGAGCACACCGGAGGTTGCTGCGCCGGCCTTGGAGCGCGAGTTGGGCGCCTTGCCCTGGCCGGCCGATGTGGTGGTGCTGGGCATGGGGGGCGATGGGCACACCGCCTCCTTGTTTCCGCATGCACCCGAATTGGTGGCGGCATTGGCCGAAGGTGAGGGCCTGCGTTGCGTGCCGGTGGCCGTGCCTGCCGCGCCCAACGTGCCCGTGCCTCGTTTGAGTCTCACGCGCCGGGCCCTGCTGGACACGCGTCACCTCATCGTCCACGTGACGGGCGCCGCCAAGCTGGCTTTGCTCGAACAAGCCGCTCAAGACGGGCCGCTTGAGGCATGGCCCATCCGGCTGGCCTTGCATCAAAGCCGGGTGCCATGCGAGGTGTTCCATGCAGACTGACTACCCGAAGCTGCTGGGTGACATTGGCGGTACCCATGTGCGTCTGGCCCTGAAACTGTCACCTGACGGGCCGATCGAGCACATCGTCAAACTGATGCTGCGCGACCACGCCGATGCCGTCTCCGCCATCGAGGACTATCTGGCGCAAGTGGGCGCAGCCACTGGCGCCATGCGGCCGCGCACGGGCTGCATCGGCGCAGCCGGGCCGGTGCTGGGTGATCACCTGCAGTTGTTCAACGCGCCTTGGGGTTTTTCCATCGAGGGCCTGCGTCAGGCGCTGGGTTTGACCCGGCTGCGGGTGCTCAACGATTTCACGGTGCTGGCCCTGGCCTTGCCGCATCTGCCCAAAGCCGAGCTGCGCCAGATCGGCGGCGACGAGCCCGTGGCGGGCATGACCATGGGCCTGATCGGGGCAGGAACCGGGCTGGGCGTCTCCGGCCTGGTGCCCAATCTGCGAGGAGAGATGTCGCCCATTGCGGGCGAGGGCGGGCACGTCACGCTCCCGCCCTCCAACGACGATGAGGAGCGGCTGATCGCGCTGCTGAGGGGGCGGTTCGGCCATGTGTCGGCCGAGCGTGTGTTGTCAGGCTCAGGGCTGGTGGTGCTGTACGAGGCCCATGCGCAGTTAGCGGGCAGGCCCGTCGAGGCCTTGGATCCCGCTGACGTGACACAACGGGGGCTGTCAGGTCAATGTGCCTTGTGTGAAGCGGCGCTGCACAGCTTCTGCCTGTTCATGGGCACGGTGGCATCCAACCTGGCCGTGTCGCTGGGTGCGCAGGGCGGCCTGTTCATCGGAGGTGGCATCGTGCCGCTGTTGGGCGATTTCTTCGAGCGCTCGGGTTTTCGGGCGCGTTTTGATGCCAAGGGGCGCTATGCCGAGTACATGCGCCGCATCCCCGTGTTCGTGATTCACACCCCGTATCCAGCTTTGATCGGGGCGGCGCAGGCGTGAGCCTGACGCGCCTTACTCCGCCTGCAGACTGGGCTGCAACTTGCCCGGTGTGCTCGGGAACGAATGACGCAGGATGCGCCAGATCACCTGGCTGAACTGCTTGACCATCGAGCCGGTGTTGTAGTGCACGCCATAGCGGGCGCAGATCTCGCGTACTTGCGGCGCCATTTCGGCGTAGCGGTTGGCCGGCACGTCGGGGAAGAGGTGGTGCTCAATCTGGTGGCTCAGGTTGCCCGTCATGATGTGCAGCAGCTTGCCACCCGACAGGTTGGACGAGCCCAGCACCTGGCGCAGGTACCAGTGGCCACGGGTTTCGTTCTTGACGATGCTCTTGGGGAAGGTCTGCACGTCCGTGGTGAAGTGCCCGCAGAAGATCACGGTGTAGGTCCAGACATTGCGGATGCCATTGGCCAGCAGGTTGCCCAGGAACACCGACCAGAAGGCGGGCCAGGCCAGCAGCGGGAAGACGAGGTAATCCTTGATGAGCTGACGGCGTGTCTTGCGCAGCACCGGGGCGGCTTCCTTCAGCAGCTGGCGCCAGGTGATGCGCCCGATGAAGACGCGACCCAGACGCAGGTCCTGAACGGCCACGCCCCACTGGAACAGCAACGCGAAGATCACGGCGTACAGGGGTTGCAGCAGGGCGGCCGGGTGCCACTTCTGCTCGGGGAAAAGGCGCAGCACGTCGTAGCCGATGTCATCGTCCATGCCGTGCACATTGGTGTAGGTGTGGTGGCGGAAGTTGTGCGTCTTGATCCAGTTGGCGCTGGTGCCCACGATGTCCCACTCGAAGGTCTTGCCGTTGAAGCGAGGGTCGTTCATCCAGTCAAACTGGCCATGGATGACGTTGTGGCCCAGCTCCATGTTGTCCAGGATCTTGGAGATCCCCAGGATGACCGCACCGGCCAGCCAGGTCGTCCACAGCCAGGCTTCGGGCAGGAAGATGCCGGCCATCAGCAGGCCGCGGCCCAGGACTACCGTCCAGCGCACGGCGGCGTAGATGCGGCGGATGTAGCGGGCATCCCGTTCACCCAGATCGGCCACGGTACGGGCACGCAGGGCGTCGATCTCAGCGCCGAAATGCTGGAGTTCGTCGGCGGTCAGGGGGCGGCGAAGGGCTTGGCTCATGTCTGTCACGTCTCTCTCAGATGTCCAGCGAGATGTCGGTCACGGCGCGGCTGATGCACAGGCGCACCTGGGTGTCAGGCTCGGTGTCCTGGTCGCCCGTGTGGATGTTCTGGGTGCTGCCTTCGTGCTTGGTGCACACGCAGGTGTTGCAGATGCCCATGCGGCAACCAGAGGCAGGGTTCAGGCCTGCCTGCTCCAGCGCCACCAGCAGCGATTGGCCGGATGACACATCCAGCGCGCGGCCGCTTTGGCGCAGTTGCACGCGCACGGTGGTCGTGGCGTCAGGCGTGAGTGCAGGGGCGGCCGGGGTGAAGCCTTCTGCCAGGAAACTGCGCGCGGTGCCCGCCGTCAAGGTGCGGGCGGCTTCCACGAAGCCGCCGGGGCCGCAGGCGTAGATTTGTCGTTCGGGCAGATCGTTCACCAGCGTGGTCATCTGCTCCGCGCTGATCAGGCCCCGGGCCTCGTCGGCCAGTGTCTCGGCTTCGTGGGTCAACACCACCTGCAGCTTGAAATGGGCGTGGCGCCGGGCCAGTTCGCGCAACTCGCGCAGGAAGCACAGCTCGGCGCGGGTCTTGGCCCAGTAGATCAGCGTCAAGTCGACGGGCATGCCCTGGCTGGCCAGCTGCCGCGTCAGGCTCATCAAAGGCGTGATGCCACTGCCGGCCGCCAGGAACAGCCACTTGCCCTGAGGGTGGGCGTTCAGCGTCATCTCGCCAAAGGCTGGCCCCAGCTCCAGCACGTCACCGGCGCGGGTGTCGCGGCACAGATGGGTGCTGAGCTTGCCGCCCTCGACGCGCTTGACGGTGATTTCAATTCGGCCGTCGCGCCCAGGCACGTTGGTGATGCTGTAGCTGCGGGTGGTGCGCCGGCCATTGACCTCGGCGCTCACATTGATGTGCTGGCCGGGGCGCACCTTGCCACAGTGGCGATTGGGCTGCAGCACCAGGGTGACGGCATCTTGCGCTTCCACCCGGCGCTCGACCACGCGGGCCAGGGGGCGCGCCCAGGACCAGGCCGGGTTGATCAGCCCCGCCCAGAAATCGAACACCGACGGCTCGATCAGGGGCGCGACCAGCCTGTGCAGGGGGCCAGCACCGGGGCCGACCGAGGAGGTGGGAGCAGAAACGGACACGTGGGCGGCTTTCAGAAACAGGGCCAAAGGCGGATGAGCCTCGGGATGGGCGCAAGTATACGCAAGCATGGACAATTGTCTATACACTTGTGCATTAATTGCTGGCGATATGATGTCGGACCTTCCGATCGACATCAATGAGTACGAACCTGTCCCCTGTTCAGGTGGCCACGCCTGGCCGCAAGCCGGTGATCTCCCGAGAGGACATCATGCAGGCGGCGCTCAAGCTCGTGGGCCCGCATCGCAGCGTGTCTTCGCTGAGCCTGCGCGAAGTCGCGCGGGAGGCTGGCATTGCGCCCAACAGTTTTTACCGGCAGTTTCGCGACATGGACGAGCTGGCCGTCGCCTTGATCGAGCGCGCGGGGGAGTCTCTGCGCCAGATCATTGGCGAAGCCCGGCAACGCGCCACCTCGCACCGAAGCGTTGTGCGCAGTTCGGTTGAAGCCTTCATGGAGCAGTTGCACACCGATGACCGTTTGCTGCAGATCCTGCTTCGCGAAGGCACGGTGGGGTCGGATGCGTTCAAACAGGCCGTGGACCGACAGCTCAATTTCTTCGAAGAAGAGTTGCGCCTGGATCTGATCCGGCTGGCCGAGGCCAACAAGACGGGGCTGTTCGAGCCGGCGCTGACCGCCAAGGCCATCACCCGGCTGGTGTTCACCATGGGCGCCACGGCCATGGACCTGCCCCAGGACAAGTACACCGAGCTTACCGAGCAGGTGGTTCTGATGGTGCGCATGATCGTGACAGGCACGCAGACCCTGGCGGTGACGGGCGCCCCGGACCGCTGAAAAAAAGTTCAGTCCCCCCACCCGTCATGGTCAACACATCAACCGCACATGGCCGCGCAGCCGGGAGCGATGCAGCCCCAGTGGAGAGATCGGTGCTCGAGCGAGCCCAGACGGGTTGGGTCTTGGGGGGACTGAACAAAACGTGTTGAAGGCCCGGACGATCAGGCCCTCAACACCCACCAATTGACACGTGGGTTGAGTTGCTCGCACAGCACCTCGCGCTTGACGATGTATTCGATGGTGGGGCAATGCTCGGCTGGAACGACCGGCGCCTGGGTGAGCCAGTAATGCACGTGCGCCTGGGTGATGCCGTTGCCGATTTCTCGGGCCAGTCGTGTCTGAGAACCCACGATGCCGATGGCCTTCAGTAAGGCTTCCTGCGGTGTCATTGTTTCCTCCTGCAGACGTATTTGTAGCCAATTATCGATATTTCTGCAATCCCTCCAACAAAGAGTTTTGTAGCATCCACGCATGAGCAAACAGATCAGTGACTGGAGCAGCTACACGGCACGCCTGCTATGGGCCATGAACCGAGCCGGCAAGACAAACCAGAGCGAGTTGGCGCGTGCGGTCGGTGTCAAGCCGCAATCGATTCAATACCTGTGTGATCCCCATTCTGGTGCGCGAGGCAGCTCGCACACCCCATCGTTGGCGCGAGAGCTGGGGGTCAGTGCCGAGTGGCTGTCAACAGGGCAGGGGCAGCCCATGGGTGTGACCGTGCTGGAATCGCGAGAGTCGGCCTCACCGGGTTACGCTGCCCCGGCCACCCCAGTGCGCCATGGTGCCTTGTTGCGCGTGACGGGCACGGTCCGGGTGGGGGCGCAGCCCGGTGAAGTGATCCGCACGGATCTGACCAAAGGCCAGGCCGATGGCGGGCTCATCCTGCCTTTGATGTGGCCGGCACAGCCTGCCATCTTGCGTGTGCAAGGCGTGCCTCTGGGGCCGGGCATCAAGGATGGGCAATGCCTGGTGCTGCAGGCGGTGCCCGACCCCGTTCAGCTGGAGCCGGAGGACACCGTGCTGATCACCCTCAAGGATGGCCGTGTGCTGTTGCGCGAGTTGATGGTGGTGCGCGAACACAGCTTGTTGCTGCTCCCGTTGACGGGTGGGCAGCCGGAACCCGTGGCCCGCGAAGACGTGGCGGGCATCGAGCTGCTGGTGTGCGTGGTGCCGCGCCGCTGGTGGCGTGCAGGGGTGTGAGGGGCCTGGATAAAGCCTTGTTGACGCACCAAGGTGGTCCATAACTTGCTGCTGTCACACAGGCGCCTGCACACTGGTGCAGGCCTGTCCTAGCCGGAGATCTGTGTGTCCATTCACGTTGCCCTCAATCACGTCACGCATTACAGCTATGACCGCCTGGTCAGCCTGTCGCCACAGGTGGTGCGGCTGCGGCCCGCGCCGCATTGCCGCACGCGCATCCTGTCGTATTCGCTGAGGGTCGAGCCGGCGGTCCACTTCATCAACTGGCAGCAGGACCCGTTCTCCAACCACCTTGCCCGCCTGGTCTTCCCCGAGCAGACCAAGACATTCAAGATCACGGTGGACCTGGTCGCCGAGATGGCGGTCTACAACCCCTTCGACTTCTTTCTGGAGCCCTCGGCGGAGAACTATCCTTTCCAATACGACGCTTCCACGCTGCATGACCTCACGCCCTACCTTGTCAAGAGCGAGCTGACGCCGGCCTTCAAGGCCTTCGTGGACAGCATCGACCGCACCGAGGTGCGCACCATCGATTTCCTGGTGGGCTTGAACCAGCGACTGCAGAAGGACATCGCCTACACCATCCGCATGGAGCCGGGCGTCCAGACGCCGGAGGACACCTTGACACTGAAGTCCGGTTCGTGTCGGGACACCGGTTGGCTGATGGTTCAGGCCTTGCGCCATCTGGGCCTGGCCGCGCGTTTTGTGTCGGGCTACCTCATCCAGTTGAAGGCGGATGTGGCGGCACTCGATGGCCCATCGGGCACGGAGGTGGATTTCACCGATCTGCATGCCTGGTGCGAGGTCTATCTCCCCGGTGCGGGCTGGATCGGGCTGGACCCGACCTCCGGCTTGCTGGCTGGCGAGGGGCACATTCCGGTGGCCTGTACGCCCGAGCCTACCGGTGCTGCGCCCGTCACCGGGGCGGTGGACGAGTGCGAGGTGAGCTTCGAACACCGCATGGGCATCACCCGCATCTACGAAAGCCCGCGCGTCACCAAGCCCTACACCGACGAGCAGTGGGAGACCATCGACAAACTGGGTGCCAAGGTGGACACCGATCTGCAAGCCGGCGACGTGCGCCTGACCATGGGCGGCGAACCCACTTTCGTGTCGGTCGATGACCGCGATGGTGCCGAGTGGAACACCGATGCGCTGGGCCCCACCAAGCGTGGCCTGGCAACCGAGTTGGTCCACAAGTTGCGCCGGCGTTACGGCGATGGCGGCTTTCTGCACTTCGGCCAGGGCAAGTGGTACCCCGGCGAGCAACTGCCCCGTTGGGCCTTGTCGATCTTCTGGCGAACTGATGGCGAGCCTTGCTGGCATGACCCCAGCTTGTTTGCCGACGAGCGCAACTCGGTGCGCTACACCAGCGCGGACGCCCGGCTGTTCATTGACACCCTGGCGACCAAACTGGGCGTGGGTTCGAGCTACATCCAGCCCGGTTATGAAGACACCTTCTACTACCTCTGGCGAGAGCGGCGCCTGCCGGTCAACGTGGACCCCTTCGACGCCAAGCTGGATGACGAGATGGAGCGCATGCGCCTGCTGCGCGTCTTCAGGCAGGGGTTGGAGCACGAGGTGGGCTACGCCCTGCCGCTCAAGCGCAACGATGCCCTGGGCCTGAGTGGCCCCAAGTGGGTGACCGGCCCGTGGTTCTTCCGCGATGAGCGCATGTACCTGTTCCCGGGCGATTCGCCCATGGGCTACCGCCTGCCGCTCGACTCGCTGCCTTGGGTCAGCAAAGGCGACTACCCGTACAGCCATGAGCACGACCCGTTTGCCCCGCGTGATGCCCTTCCGGCAGCGGCTTCGCTGAAGGCGCAGTATGGCCAGCATCAGGTAGGCGGAGGCTTTGCGCAAGGCGGTGTAATCGGCACGCAAGGCCAGAGCGTGACGGGCCTGTCGGGCCAGGGCGTCAACGGCGAATGGGGTGCGCTGGCAGCCAACCCGGCAACGGGCCAGCCCGGTTCAGGCAAGCCGGGTGAGGACCCTGCTCGCATGCCCCATCGCTTCGAGTCGGCGCATTGGGTCACACGTTCGGCCCTGTGCGTGGAGGTCCGCAACCCGGACCGCGCCAGTGGCCCCAAGGTCGAGGCCGAAGGCGCAGGTGGGGGCGTGATGTACGTGTTCATGCCACCCCTGGCCTTGCTGGACGACTACCTCGACCTGCTGGCGGCCGTCGAAGCCACCGCGGCCGAACTGGGCATGGCCATCGTGCTGGAAGGCTACCCGCCGCCCCGCGACCCGCGTCTCAAGGTGCTGCAAGTCACGCCGGACCCGGGTGTCATCGAAGTCAACATCCACCCCGCCTCCAGCTGGGCGCAACTGGTGGACCACACCGAGTTCCTGTACCAGGCCGCGCACGAAACCCGTCTGTCTACCGAGAAGTTCATGGTGGACGGCCGCCACACGGGCACGGGCGGTGGCAACCACTTTGTGCTTGGCGGTGCCACACCGGCTGACAGCCCCTTCCTGCGGCGGCCGGATCTGATCCCCAGCTTGCTGACCTTCTGGCACAACCATCCGTCCTTGTCCTACCTGTTCTCGGGCTTGTTCATCGGCCCGACCAGCCAGGCGCCCCGCATTGACGAGGCGCGCATGGACCAGGTCTACGAGACCGAAATCGCGCTCAAGGAGATCGAGCGGCAAATGGCCATCTGGGGGCAGTGCCCGCCCTGGATGATCGACCGCAGCTTGCGCAATCTGCTGATCGACGCCACCGGCAACACGCACCGCAGCGAGTTCTGCATCGACAAGCTGTACTCGCCCGATGGGCCCACCGGTCGCCTTGGCCTTCTGGAGCTGCGTGCCTTCGAGATGCCGCCTCACGCCAGGATGAGCCTGGTCCAGCAGTTGTTGTTGCGGGCCCTGGTCGCCTGGTTCTGGAAGGAGCCTTACAAGGGGCACGGGGCCCAGCGCCTGACCCGCTGGGGCACCGGTCTGCATGACCGCTTCATGTTGCCCAGCTTTGTCGAGCAGGACTTTGCCGATGTGCTGGCCGAGTTGCAGATGGCCGGCTACGACTTCCAGCCCGAGTGGTTCGCGCCGCACTTCGAGTTCCGCTTCCCGTACATCGGTGAGATCGCCGCTGCTGGCGTGCGGCTGACCTTGCGTGGCGCGCTGGAGCCCTGGCATGTGATGGGCGAGGAGGGCTCCGCAGGCGGCACGGTGCGGTATGTGGATTCGTCGCTGGAGCGCCTGGAGGTGCGGGTCACCGGCCTCAATGGCAACCGCCATGTGGTCACCGTCAACGGCCAGATCCTGCCCCTGCACCCGACTGGTCGTGTGGGCGAGTTTGTCGCGGGTGTGCGTTACCGCGCCTGGCAGCCGCCGTCCTGCCTGCACCCGACCATCGGTTCGGATGCGCCCCTGACCTTCGATGTGGTGGACAGCTGGCTCAAGCGCTCCCTGGGCGGGTGCCAGTACCACGTGGCGCACCCGGGTGGGCGCAACTACGACACCTTCCCGGTGAACGCCTATGAGGCGGAGAGCCGGCGTCTGGCACGCTTCTTCCGCATGGGGCACACCCCAGGCTTGATGCCCATCAAGCCCAAGCCCGTTGGTATCGAGCACCCCTTGACGCTGGATCTGCGCACGTTACGCTCGTCGTGAGTGAGGGGAGGGGCAACCCTAGGTGCCACAGGGGGCGGGGTTTGACACACTGAGCTCATGGGTTGGACCCTCAGCCCGTCGTTCACCTGTCAGTACCCATGTCGGTTTCGCCCTCCCGTGGCACGGCTCCACCATCGGCTTCCTCCAGCGAGGCGTTGAGTGAGGCCGTGTACCGCGATTGCTTTGATCTGTCTCCCGCCGCGCAAGCGATCCTCAACCACCGAGGCGAACTGCTCGCACTCAACCAGCAGGCCTGCAAGGTCATGGGCCATGAGCGGGCACAGTTGCTGGGGCAGCGCCTGACCGATGTCGTCCACCCGGACGATCGGGCCGCGATCTTCTCTGCCATCCAGCACAGCACCGAACACAAGATGGCGTTCGAACTGGAATGCCGTGTGCAACCTGAGGGGCAGCCCCTGCGCTGGTTCCTGGTGCAGTCGCGACCGGCCGCGACGCCAGGGCAGGGCATGCTCTGGTACACCCTGCTGGCCGACATCACCGAGCGCAAGAAGCAGGAGGCCTGGCTGGCTCACCGCAATGCCTTGCTCACGGCCTTGTCCCACAACCTGCCGGGCATGATCTATGTCTTCAGGCCGGGCCTGGATCAGGGCGGGCGCCTGGATTTCGTCAGTGAGGGCGTGCGTCACCTGTTCGGGGCCACACCAGAAGAGGCCCTGGCCAGCCCTTGGGTGCTGTACAACCGCGTGCCGCCCGAAGACCTCAGCAACTTCTTCCAGCAGCGAGACAAAGCCATCGGCGAAGCCAGCCGCCTGCACAGCGAGTTCAGGGTGCGCAATGCACAGGGGGAGTTGCGTTGGTGTGCCGCTGATTCAGTGGCCGGCCTGGATGCGGATGGTCATGAGGTCCGTTGCGGCTACATCGCTGACATCACCGAGCACAAGCTGTACCAGGAGGCGTGCATGGCGGCCGAGACAGCCGAGCGCGCCAGCCGGGCCAAGTCACAGTTCCTGTCGCGCATGAGCCATGAACTGCGCACGCCGCTTAACGCGGTCATCGGCTTTGCCCAGCTTTTGCAGATGGACAAGAGCCCGGCGCTGGCCGAAGCGCAGCGCCAGAAGGTGGCGCTCATCGAGCGCTCCGGCGCGCACCTGCTGGACGTCATCAGCGACGTGCTGGATTTGTCCCGCATCGAGGCCGGCGACATGCCCTTGTCGGTCGAGCCCATCATGCTGGGCGCCGTGATCAACGATGCCCAGGCCATGGTGGCTGACGCGGCGGGCCGGGCCAATGTGCGGCTGACCGAGTCCGGCCGCAGCTTGGATCTGTACGTGATGGCCGACCGCGTTCGCCTGCGCCAGGTGCTGGTCAACCTGCTGAGCAATGCGGTCAAGTACAACCGTCCGGGCGGTGAGGTCTGTGTGGCCGTGCGCATGGAGGGTAGCGGCCATGTCATGCTGGAGGTGACCGACACCGGTGTCGGCCTGAGCGAGAGCCAGATCAGTCACCTGTTCGAGCCCTTCAACCGCCTGGGGGCCGAGCATTCCGGCGTCGAGGGCACGGGCATCGGGCTGGTGATCGTGCACCGCCTGGTCGAGCTGATGGGCGGCACGATTTCCGTTCGCAGTCAGCCCGGGCAGGGCACGACCTTCTCATTGCGGTTGCCAGCGGCCGAAGTGGACCTCACCTCCGACCATGGTGTGCTTGACGAGGCTTTGCCCGACAGCCGCCAGGCCACCATCCTGTACGCCGAAGACAATGAGATCAACGTCTTGCTGGTGCGCCAGATCCTGGAGCTGAGGCCGTCCTGGAAGCTGGAGGTCGCTCGCAGCGGCGCCGAGGCCATCCAGCTGGTGGAACACATCCATCCGGATCTGCTGTTGCTGGACATGCACCTGGGCGACATGACCGGGTTCGAGCTGGCTGAACTGCTGGATCAGAATCCCGCCTTGCGCGGCGTGACCAAGGTGGCACTCTCTGCGGATGCCATGCCGGACCGGGTGCATGCGGCGCGGGCCAAGGGCTTCAGCGCCTACCTGACCAAGCCGCTGGACGTGGCTGCGCTCCTGCGTTGTCTGGATGAGCAACTTGCCGCCCCATGACGTGCTGGCTGGCGATGGCCAGCCTTTTGCTTGCATCACCGACAATCGGACGGCCTGAAGCCGTTTGCCTCGCCCTCATTCCCCCTTATGTCCTCTACGCTCCAGCTTTTCGATGACCCTGATGAACCGCTGTCGGTCGCTGCCGACATGCAGCGGCAGGCGCGCGCGGTCGAGCCGGGGCACTACGACGAGCTGCGGGACGAGCACGGCCAGTTGCGGCCGGTCTGGCGCGCATTTGCCGAGCATCTGGGGGCGCCGCTGTCAGACCTGACGCGGCGCCAGAGCCTGCTGGCCCACCAGATCCAGGAAGACGGGGTGACCTACAACGTCTACAACGCCCAGGGCGGGCCGAGCCGTCCCTGGTCGCTGGAGGCCTTGCCGCTGATCCTTTCCGCGGCGGACTGGCACGCCCTGGAGCGCGGCGTGGCCCAGCGCGCCAGGCTGCTTGACCACGTCCTGGCAGACGTCTACGGCGAGCAGGCCATCCTCAAGGATGCCTCGTTGCCCTCCGCCCTGGTGCTGGGGCACCCCAGCTATGTGCGAGGCCTGCAAGGTGTCAAGCCTGTCGGGGGCGTCTACCTGCACGTGGTCGCCTTTGACCTGGTGCGTGGGCCGGACGGGGCCTGGTGGGTGGTCTCGCAGCGCACGCAGGCGCCATCCGGGCTGGGCTATGTCATGCAGAACCGGCTGATCGTGTCACGGCTGTTCCCCGAGGCTTATCGGGCCATGAACGTGCAGCACCTGGCCAGCGGCTATCGGCGCCTGCTGGACACCATGACCGAGCTGGCCAGCCGCTGTGCCGAAGGCGAAACGCCACGTCTGGCGCTGCTCACACCCGGGCCTTACAACGAAACCTACTTCGAGCACGCCTATCTGGCGCGCTACCTGGGCCTGCCTCTGGTGGAAGGCGGTGATCTGGTGGTGCGCGACGAAGCCTTGTTCCTCAAGACCGTGCAGGGCCTGGAGCCCATCCACGGCCTGTTGCGCCGTCTGGATGACGATTTTTGCGACCCGCTGGAGCTGCGTGCCGACTCGACGCTGGGCATACCCGGCCTGATGCAGGCTGTGCGCGCCGGCAAGGTGGTGCTGGCCAATGCCCTGGGCACCGGCTTTCTGGAGTCGCCCGCCGTGCACGGCTTCCTGCCGGCCCTGTCGCGCAAGCTGCTGGGTGAAGAGCTGGCTTTGCCGTCTCTGCCTACCTGGTGGTGCGGCGAAGCCGCGGCCTGGCAGGACGTCAAGGACGAGCTCACGGAGAGCGTGATCCGCCCGAGCTTCCCCCATGCCGGCACGCCAGGCTTTGGTGGCGCCAGCACGGTTCGACAGAACTTCGATGCGGTCATCGGGCGCATGCTGCCGCCCGCGGCGCTCAAGGCCTGGCGAGATCGCATCGACCATGACCCCGCTGCGTACACGGTGCAGCGCTTCGAGCCGTATGCCCAGGCACCGGTCTGGTCGGGCAACGCCTTGACCATGCGGGGGGCCTCACTGCGGGTGTACGCCTTGTCGGACGGGCAGGGCGGCTGGCAGGTTCTCCCAGGCGGCATGACGCGCATCGCCACCCGCGATGCCGGGCCGGTCTCCATGCAACTGGGCGGCAGCAGTCTGGACACCTGGGTGTTGACCGACGAGGCGGTGGATACCTTCTCGATGTTGCCCGCCTCCATCAAGCTCGACGAGCTGATGCAGCGCCAGCGGCCGGTGGCCAGCCGCACCGGCGAGAACCTGTTCTGGATGGGGCGCTACACCGAGCGCACCGAGCAGCAGTTGCGCTTGCTCCAGGCCCTGGTCAGCTTGCAATCCGGTGACGACGAGATGCAAGACAGCGTGTCGCGTGCCTTGTCCGATCTCGCCGAGGCCAATGGCCTCGTGCCCACGGGGACACCCAACCTGATCCAGTCGCCAAGGGTGTTCGAGCGTGCCGCGCTGGACGCCCTGGCGGACGCTGCTGCCACACAAGGTGCCTACAGCCTGGGCTTCAATCTCGCGGCGCTGGCGCGCTCGGCGCAAAGTCTTCGGGAGCGCCTGTCGCCCGAGCATGCGCGCCTGCTGCGCGCCATGGGCGGCGATTTCCAGCATCGCCTGGCGCAGGCGGCCATGCCGGCAGACGAGCAAGCCATGGCCGACGATGCCGAGGCCCCCGCCGCTCACGCGGCAGCGCCGACCCGATTGCGCAGCCTCACTCAGGTCCAGGATGCCTTCGAGCACCTGGGCATGCAACTGGCCGCCGTCACCGGGGCGCAGACCGACCGGATGACGCGCGATCCGGGTTGGCGTCTGCTCACTGTCGGCCGCCTCATCGAGCGGCTGACGGGCTATGCCTGCATGCTCAAGGCCTTCTGGGTCAGCGAGGCATTGGCACACCCGCAAGGCTTTGATCTGGCGCTGGACCTGTTTGACAGCACCATCACCTTCCGTGCGCGCTTCCAGCGCCGGCTCGAGGTGCCCGCCTTGCTGGCGATGCTGGTCATGGATGAAACCAACCCCCGTGCGTTGGCCTGCGTGCTGCGCCGCTTGCGCACCGAGCTTGGCAAATTGCCCGTACGCGGTGGTTCGCACGCCGACATGCTCGCCTTGCTGCCCCACGAGGGCGTGGGCGCCACGCTGGCTGAATTGTGCGAGGCGGGCAAAGGCCAGGAGGCCGTGCTGGCGCTGCTCAACCGGCTGATCGACGCGGGCTGGCGCTTGTCCGACGAGGTTGGGAGACGCTACTTTGCACACGCCGAGCCGACAGACTCCATGGTGAGCGCATGAGCAGCTTGTCGATCAATACGGCGAATACGGCGCGCTTGTCCGTCGAGCACGAGACGCTCTACGAATACAGCAGCCCGGTGGACCAGGCGCAGCACATTGCCTGTCTCAGGCCCCTGAGCGACGCGGGCCAGACGCTGGAGCTGTTCGAGATGTCCGTCAGCCCGACGCCGTCGCAGCACAGCGTTCGTCGCGACAGCCACGGCAACAGCCGCGCCTATTTCGCGCTGCATGTGGCGCATCAGACACTGCGTGTGATGGCGCGCAGCCAGGTGGCCGTTTCTGATCGCTACGAGGGGCTGGCGCCGGTTCAGGGGCCCACCTGTGGCGAGGTCAAAGCCTTGCTGGCCTACCGCGCCCACGCGCCGTATCAACCCGCCAGCGAGTTCATGTATGCCTCGCCCTACGTGCCTAGCCTGACGGCCTTGCGTGAATATGCCGAGCTGTCGCTCAAGGACAAACGGCCCTTGGCCGAGGCCGTCATCGAGCTGATGAGCCGCATCCATGAGGACTTCGACTACGCGCCCGCATCGACCGACATCTCCACGCCTATTCTCGACGTGTTCCTGCAGCGCCGCGGTGTGTGCCAGGATTTTGCCCACCTGATGCTCGGTTGTCTGCGCGCTTGCGGCCTTGCGGGGCGCTACGTCAGCGGCTACCTCTTGACCCAGGCGCCTGTGGGCCAGCCACCCCTGGTCGGTGCCGATGCCTCCCATGCCTGGGTGAGCGTCTGGGTGCCCGGTCTGGGGCTCGAACGAGCCCAGAATTGGCTCGATCTGGACCCCACCAACAACTGCGTGCCAGGGCTTCACCACGTCAGGGTGGCGCATGGACGCGACTTTGGGGATGTCACGCCCCTGCGTGGCGTGATCCGCGGCGGTGGTCGCCACACCTTGTTGGTGCGCGTCACCACCCGTTTGCTGGAAGAATCCGTTGCGCAGCCCCCTGTTCGCACCATATAAGCCTGTTGATGCCCCAATGTGGTGATCCTTGTGGCCAAGATGCCCTGAAGCTGTGCCAACTCAATGCCCCTGATGTCGACCCTGGCACACTCTGTGCATGACTGAGTTGACCGCAGCTTTATTCACCCCGACCAGGGGCCAGACGATGCGATTCTTCGACGAGATGCACGTGAGCAGCGCCCAGGTGCGCGACCACTACAAGACCTACGACCGCTGGTTGGGGCGCCAGCCTCGCGAGCTGATGGCCTCACGGCGCGAAGAAGCCGAGATGATCTTCCGCCGCGTCGGCATCACCTTCGCGGTGTATGGTGACAAGGACGAGGACGGCGCGGGCACCGAACGCCTCATCCCCTTTGACCTGATTCCACGCATCATCCCCGCCAGCGAATGGCGCGAGATGGAGAAGGGTCTCAAACAGCGCGTCACCGCGCTCAACCGCTTCCTGGATGACGTCTACCACGATCAGGAAATCCTCAAGGCCGGCGTGATTCCCGCCGAGCCCGTGCTCAACAACGCCCAGTTCCGCAAGGAGATGATCGGCCTGAGGGTCCCTGGCGGCATCTACTCGATCATCGCGGGCATCGACATCGTGCGGGCCGACGTGCTGCCCGGCCAGAAGGCATCCAAGATCAA
>JACPOH010000213.1 GCA_016185075.1 Aquabacterium sp.
CTACCAGCCCTGGCTCAATATTGGATCGGCACGGTGGCTCAGATTTGGATCGGCGCGGACACTCGGTGGTCAGCCCGGGGAACACGGGGCCAGACTTCGTCTCTTCTGAAGGCCGCAGGGCAGCCAGCACGGCGCCAGCCTTTCTCGACAAGGGCACAGACCTGGCCTCACCGTTCTTTGTCAACGGAAGATGAGCTACGCGGCCCGCCAAATCAACGTGCTGCCACAGCAGCCCGATGATCTCACCCTGCCGCATGCCGGTTTCAATGGCCAATTCGATCACGGGCAGCAAGAAGGGGTTGCGCGCGTCTTCGCAGGCCAGCCGCAACTGAGCCTCCTCCCCTTCCCTGAAGCGCCTGTCACGGGCCTTTGGCGCGGCCGGGCGCCGCACCATGCGCACCGGGTTCTCAGACAGCTGGATGCCCCACTCCCTGCGGCCGGTTTCGATCACGTGCGCCAGGTGGTTCAGCTCTTTGTTGATGGTACCGGCTGACACCTCCTTCAGCCGCTCATCCCGGTACTGGGCAATGTGCTTGCTCGACAGCGCGCTCATCTTGAGCGCCGCCAAGGGCCGCTGGCTCAACGCCTTCAACCGCGAGGCCTCTGGGTCCTTGCCGCGCTTCAACGGCGTCACCTCTTTCAGGTAACGGTTGATCAGGTCTGCCAGGGTGTTCTTCTCCGTCTCGGTACGGTCGACGAAGGTCCCCTTGTCCATCTCGTTCTCGATGGACCTCGCCCAGGCCTCGGCCTGTGACTTCAGGTCGAACGAGCGTGTTTGTTCTGGATAGCCTTTGCGGCGAATCTTCACCCGCCAGTACTGCCCGCGTTTCTCGAATGCTGCCATCTGCGCCTCATGTGGTGGTTGAGTGCGAGTGCCAGGCCTGACTGCTGCCCCACTGTCCCAAAATTGTCCCAAATTTTGGAGAGGGCAAGAAAAAAGCACCTAGCATCGCTGCTAAGTGCTTGATTTTTCTGGTGGGCGGTGCAGGGTTCGAACCTGCGACCCCTGCCGTGTGAAGGCAGTGCTCTACCGCTGAGCTAACCGCCCGAAACTGGTTCGGGCCTTGGCCACATCTTGCTAACCTTCGGTTTGTTCACCAGCGATCAGCGAAGACCATGACTATAGCACAACTTCCATCGATTTCCACAAAGTTTTTCCGCCACTCGCTTTGTCGATGGCCTCCAGTGACTTCTCGAACGCCTCGGCTTCCTCTTGCGTGGGTTGAATGACCGGCAGCTCAAAAGCGCTGAGATCAATGGCAACGACCTCTTGCGTGCCCTGCCCTTCGCCGCCTTCAGATGCGTCGCTGTCGATCAGCAAGGCATCCTGGCCCCGAGTCATGTTGATGTAGACCTCGGCCAGCAACTCCGCGTCCATCAAGGCGCCGTGCAGCGTCCGGTGGGTGTTGTCCACCTCCAGGCGGCGGCACAAGGCGTCCAGCGAGTTGGACTTGCCCGGAAACATCTCCCGGGCCATGACCAGGCTGTCGATGATGCCGGCCACGTGGTCCTGGAACAAGCCGCGGTTCAGGCGTTTGAGCTCGGCGTTGAGGAAGCCCACGTCGAAGCTCGCGTTGTGGATGATGATCTCGGCGTCGCGGCAGTAATCGAGAATCTCGTCGACCAGCGCGGCAAACACGGGCTTGTCAGCCAGGAACTCGTCGGTCAGGCCGTGGATCTTGACGGCGTCCTCGTGGTTGGGGCGCTCGGGGTTGATGTAGAAATGCAAATGCCGCCCGGTGAGGCGGCGGTTGACCATCTCCACGCAACCGATTTCGATGATGCGGTCACCCGATTCGGGGCTCAGGCCGGTGGTTTCGGTATCGAGAAAGATCTGGCGCGTCATGTGCGAACTGTAGCGCGTGCCGTGATCAGTGATTTTCTCTGGCGTGGTTGATCGTGTACTTGGGGATCTCGATGGTGAGATCCTGGCCGGCCACGATGGCCTGACAGCTCAAGCGCGAATTGGGCTCCAGGCCCCAGGCGCGGTCCAGCAGGTCCTCTTCAACTTCTTCCATCTCGTTGAGGCTGTTGAAGCCCTCACGCACGATGACGTGGCAGGTCGTGCAGGCGGCGCTCATGTCGCAGGCGTGCTCGATCTCGACGTGGTTTTCCAGCAGCGCTTCGCAGATGCTGGTGCCCGGTGCGGCCGTGATCTCCTTGCCTTGCGGGCACAGGGTGGCATGGGGCAGGATCTTGATGATGGGCATGGTCTATCTTCAGACTTGATCGAGTTTGCGGCCTGCCAGGGCCTGGCGGATGCTGCGGTTCATGCGCTCGGCGGCAAAAGCCTCGGTGCCATCGGCCAGGGCCTTGATCGAGGCCTCCAGGGCGTCAATGTCACCGCGGTCACAGCGTTGGCCGATCTGGGCCATCAGGCCATCGATGCGGGCACGGTCTTCGGGGCTGAGCAGGTCGCCGTCGGCGGCCAGGGCGGTGCGCGTGGCTTCCAGCATGCGCTCGGCTTCGACGCGGGCTTCGCGCAGGGCGCGGTCCTTCATGTCGGCCGCCGCCGTGGTGAAGCCTTCACGCAGCATGCTGGCCACTTGCTCGTCGGTCAGGCCATAGCTGGGCTTGATCACGACCGAGGCTTCCACACCGGAGAGCTGCTCCTTGGCGGAAACGCTCAACAGGCCGTCGGCGTCCACCTGGAAGCTCACACGGATGCGCGCGGCACCAGCGGCCATCGGCGGGATGCCACGCAGCTCGAAACGCGCCAGCGAACGGCAGTGCTCGACCTGTTCGCGTTCGCCCTGCACCACGTGCACGGCCAGCGCGGTCTGGCCATCCTTGAAGGTGGTGAAGTCTTGCGCGAGGGCACATGGAATGGGCGTGTTGCGCGGGATGATGCGCTCGACCAGGCCGCCCATGGTCTCCAGACCCAGCGACAAGGGCAGCACATCCAGCAGCAACAACTCGCCTTGGGCGTTGTTACCCGCGAGCTGGTTGGCCTGGATGGCCGCGCCCAGGGCCACGACTTCATCGGGGTTCAGATCAGTCAGTGGGGGCTGGCCGAAGAAGGCGCCCACGGCATCACGCACCGCGGGCATGCGGGTCGAGCCGCCCACCATGACCACGCCCTTGACCTCATCGGGCTTGACCTTGGCGTCGAGCAGCACGCGCTTGACCGAGGCCAGGGACTTGTCGATCAGCGGTTTGGCCAGTTCAGCCAGGCGCTCGCGCGTGATCTTCACCGACAGCATGCCACCCGACAGGGCGCAGCTCAGGTGCGCGCTGCCGTCGGTGGACAGTTTCTCCTTGGTGCGGCGTGCAGCCACGAGCACGGTGCGCTTGTCCTGCGGCGTGACCGTTTCCATCTTGGCGTCCAGCAGCGCGGCATCGGCGAGCAGGTGGTCGATGTCGTCACCGCCCAGGGCCGAGTCGCCGCCGGTGGCCACCACCTCGAACACACCACGGCTGAGCCGCAGCAGCGAGATGTCGAAGGTGCCGCCGCCCAGGTCATAAATGGCATACAAGCCTTCGGCGCCGTTGTCCAGGCCGTAGGCAATGGCCGCGGCCGTGGGCTCGTTGAGCAGGCGCAGCACATTGAGGCCGGCCATCTGCGCCGCGTCCTTGGTGGCCTGGCGCTGGGCGTCGTCAAAGTAGGCCGGCACCGTGATCACGGCACCGAACAGGTCATCGTTGAAGGTGTCTTCAGCGCGCTGACGCAGGCTGGCCAGGATCTCGGCCGACACCTCGACGGGCGACTTCACACCGGCCACCGTCTTGACCGCCACCATACCGGGCTGGTCTTCAAACTGATACGGCAGGCGGCCGGCATCAGGCAGATCCGCCAGACGGCGGCCCATGAAGCGCTTGACCGACACGATGGTGTTCTGCGAGTCCTCCGCCTGCGCGGCCAGGGCCTCGAAGCCGATCTGGCGACGCGTCTGGCCGCGCTCGTCCACCATGTAGCGCACGGCCGAAGGCAGGATCACCCTGCCCTGCTCGTCGGGCAGGCATTCGGCCGAACCGTGGCGAACAGCGGCCACGAGCGAGTGCGTGGTGCCCAGGTCAATGCCGACCGCGATGCGGCGCTGATGGGGGTCGGGCGACTGCCCGGGTTCGGAGATTTGCAGCAGGGCCATGGCTCGTCAGTCAATCAGCTGGCGTCTTCGTATTTTTCAAGGCGTGCATCGATCTCTTCCAGCAGGCGATCGATGAACATGAGGGCGCGCACCTCCTGTGCGGCCTGCGTGGGGTTGGCGTCCACATCCAGCAATTGCGTCAGGCGCGCCAGGCGGGCCTTGCGCTGGCCTTGCACCTCGTCGGACAAGGCCTCGACGTCGGCGGCGTTGCCGGCTTCTTCCAGGGCTTCGCGCCACTGCATCTGCTGCATCAGGAAGGCGCCGGGCATGGCGGTGTTGTTCTCGGCCTGCACCGGCACGCCGGCGAGTTGGCACAGGTAAGCGGCCCGCTTGAGTGGGTCCTTCAGGCGCTGGTGGGCCTCGTTGACGCGCACCGCCCATTGCATGGCGATGCGCTGCGAGGCGGCACCCTCGGCGGCGAAGCGGTCCGGATGAACCTGCGCCTGGAGTGCCTTCCAGGCTGCATCCAGCTTGGCGCGGTCCAGCGCGAAGGCCTTGTCCAGGCCCAGCAAGGTGAAGTCGTCAGCGTCGATGTTCATGGCCACAGCAACCCGTTAAAAACAGAAACCCCACCACATGGTGAGGCTTCCATCAACGCAAGGCGCGTGCCTTGCCGTGTACGTTCAGATGCGGAAGGATTCACCGCAGCCGCAACGGTCACGCTCGTTGGGGTTGTTGAATTTGAAGCCTTCGTTCAGGCCTTCGCGAACGAAGTCCAACTCGGTACCGTCGATGTAGGGCAGGCTCTTGGGGTCGACCAGGATCTTGATGCCCAGGCGCTCGAAGACGATGTCTTCAGGAGCGATCTCGTCGGCGAACTCAATCTTGTAGGCCAGGCCCGAGCAGCCCGTGGTCTTGACGCCCAGGCGCACACCCACGCCCTTGCCGCGGCGGCCCAGGTAGCGCGTGATGTGGCGTGCCGCCGCTTCGGTCAGGCCAACGGACATGTTGGCGTTGACTTCACCGATGTCGGCAAGCGGCCCGTTGCCCGGGCCGGCGGTGCACGATGCCGGGTTCACGGCGGTGGAGGCTTGATCAGGCTGCATGCTTGGTCTTGTAATCGTTGACGGCGGCTTTGATCGCATCTTCCGCCAGGATCGAGCAGTGGATCTTGACCGGGGGCAAAGCCAGCTC
>JACPOH010000214.1 GCA_016185075.1 Aquabacterium sp.
CAGTTTTAGATCGGCACACACCTTAAAAGTGGCTCAGTTTTCGGTCGGCGCCAACACTATGTAGCCAATGGCATCCGGGTTGGCGGCCACGTGCTTCTTCACGTCTGCGGCTGTCGGGACTTCCTTGGGCGGTGTGGCCTTGCCGGAGAAGGTCAGACGCGCCCAGGTGGCCTTCACCTGCGCGGGCGACTTGCCTGCCGCCTTGCTGTAGAAGATGTCGCGCGCCTTGTCCGATTCAGGCAAATCAGCCGGAACGGCAGTCTGGCCGGACGGCAGCGTCTGGGTCTTGCCCAGGAAGATGGCAGCGGCCTGCTCTTGTGTCATCGACGCCAGCGGGCTCGTGGGGTTGACGATCACCGCAACCTGGGCGCTGGCGGCCTGGGCCAGGGTCAGGAATGCCACTGCGGCGGCGGCTCGAAGGGTGTGTTGCATGTTCATATCTTGCTCGCCTCCGGTCAGAACACGAAATCAACCGACAGGCTGATCACGTTGATGACCTTCTTGTTGGCGATGAAGGCCTGCCCGGACGGGACGGTCGGGTCCGGTACCAGGAAGGTTCCGACGGAATTGGCATCCTTGGTGATGCGATCGAATTGCGCCTTCACGGCCAGGCCGGAGTGCACATCCCAACGTACGCCTACCGTGGACGTTTTCTGATTGACGAACTGGGAGGCCATGAAGGCGCTCACACCATCACCAAGAGCCGCCGCGTAGGCGTTCACGGCACCTGCTGCTGTATCAAAATCGGTGTCAAACCCGCCGGAGTCTGCCAGGGCATTGGTTTGCACCGGGTTGGGTGATGTCCGGTCGGTGGTGAGCTTGGCGTAGCCCACGAAGGGCGTGAATTTGCCAATCCGGTAGCCCAGCAAGCCGTACCAACCGGTGGTGTCCGCAATGAAGCTCTTGGTCTTGCGCTTGGTGTACTCCACGCTCGCGACCCAGTTGTCCTGATCGTAAGCCAGACCAATTCCGGTAAACGACGCATCCACGCCTTGCGGATTCAACAAGTCGTTGACCTGCGCAAAGCCGGCTGCATTGGCTTTTGCGCCCGCAACGGAAGCATTGATCGCTGCGGCGGTACCACCGCCCACACCACCGGCCACGGACGCCGCATTGTCAGCGTAATACTGCGCATAGCCGGCGAGCTCGTTGGCCTGGCTGCCCACGTCTTTGGCCGAGGCGGAATCAATGGACAACTTGCCTTGGCTGCGTCCGAAGCGCAGCGTGATCCCATTACCCAGATCAGCCAGCACGTTCAGGCCCACCGCACGCTTGAGCGTGATCTGATCGGTTGGCCCGCCGGTCAGTGCGGTGGCGTAGTTGGCCTTGGTCTGGCCTGTCCACACCGACGACGTGAGGGTCGTGCCACCCAGGTTCAGCTCATAAGAAGCATCGGCCCCCTCGAACTGGCTCACCGGCACCTGGCCATAAACCTCCAGATTCGGGCGAACCGCCGTGCCCGTGTAGGTCACGTCACGGAAGTCGGAAATCATGAAGAACGGTGCCCCCATGCGGCCAGCTCGCAAGGACAAGCCCGGCAGAGCCTGCCACTTGGCAAACGCCCACTCGATATTGGGGATGTACTGACCCTCGGCATCGTATTTGGTCATCACTTGCGCGGTGCCGGATACGGTGGGTGAGAACTTGTAGGTCCCTTGAACAGCCAGCTTGCTATCGGGGTCAGGGCTGGCATGCTTGGTCGCCCCGCCACCCTGGCCGGGGTAATTGAAAATCGCGTCATCGGTGCTCGAGCGCGACACGCCCAAGGTACCAAAGCCGGAGAGACTGAAATGGCCGTCGGGTGACTGGTAGCCGGCGTGCGCGCACGTGCATGCGAGCAGCGCAGCCCATGCCGAGGGCATCAGGCGAAAGACACGGTGTGACATAACGAGCTCCCGCTGTTGACGTATCAAACGTCAAGTTGAAATGGAAAGGGCACCATGCAGGTATCCCGCACGATGCCCTCAACCTGGCTTGCCAGGCTTATTCCACAGTCAGAACCACTTTGACTGAGCTGTCCACAGCGGACTTTTCAATGTAGCCAATGGCGTCCGGGTTGGCGGCCACGTGCTTCTTCACGTCAGCAGCCGTCGGGACTTCCTTGGGCGGCGTGGCCTTTCCAGAGAAGGTCAGACGGGCCCAAGTGGCCTTCACCTGCGCGGGCGACTTGCCAGCCGCCTTGCTGTAGAAGATTTCACGCGCCTTGTCGGATTCAGGCAGGTCGGCCGGAACGGCTGTCTGGCCAGAAGGCAAGGTCTGGGTCTTGCCCAGGAAGATCGCGGCAGCCTGCTCCTGCGTCATGGATGCCATCGGGCTCTTGGGGTTGACGATCACAGCGACCTGGGCGCTGGCGGCTTGGGCCAGGGTCAGGAGTGCCACTGCGGCGGCGGCTTGAAGGGTGTGCTTGATTTTCATGTGATGCTCCCTTCCGTTCAGAACACAAAGTCCATCGACACGGACAACACGTTGACCTTGCGACGGTTTTGCAGGAAGGATTGAGCTTCAGCAGTGCTGGGGTCCTTCGTGAAGAAGAGGCCCCATGAATCTGCTGGCTTGTGGATCTGATCCCATTGCGCCTTCAAGGCCACATTGGGCATCACGTCCCAGCGGGTACCCAGGGTGATGGTGCGCTGGGCGAGCTTCTGGACATCCAACAAGCCCTTGATGCCGGAGTTGGCCTGCGATGCGTAGGTGCTCAAGTGATCCAGTTGTCCTGGTCGTAGGTCGCCCCAAAGCCCGTGAACGACACGTTGCCGTCTTGGACAGCGACCGCATTGTTCACTTGCGTGTTGATTTGCCTACCGAGGTTATTGAACAAAGCGCCGGCACCGCCGAAGGCCGCAGGGTTAATGGCCAGAAGAGTGTTGGCCCTGGTTTGCAAAGCATCAACCGAATCTGAACTGATGTTGATCTTCGACCTGGAGTAGCCACCACGCAGCGTCAGACCATTGTCCATTTCCGCCGTGATGTTGATGCCCTTGGTCTTTTTCAACGAGAAGCTGGAGGGGCCAAGCGCAGTCGCGCCCTTACGGAAGGCCGAGGTGTACTCCGCGTTGGCATCGCCTGCAAAGAAGGTCGCGTTGATCGTCGTGGAACCCAGGATGTGTTGGTAGGTGATGTCCCCACCTTCCAGTTGGTCCACGGGCACCTGACCGTACACATCCAGATTGGGGCGCACGGCGGTGTTGGCGTAGCCGACGTTGCGGAAGTCCGAAATCATGAAGTTAGGCGACACCAGTCGACCACCGCGAATCGAAAGCGAGGGCATCGCCTGCCACTTGGCAAACAACCAGTCCACAGTGGGCACGTACTGCGAGTTGGCGTCATACCGGGTCATGACCTGAGCCGTACCAGACCACGTTGGCGAGAACTTGTAGGTGCCTTGAACGGCCAGTTTGCTGTCAGGGCTGGTGTTGGGCGTCGTCCCTGCCCCGCCACCTTGCCCGGGGTAGTTGAAATCGACGTCGTTGGTGCTGGAGTGCACCGCACCCAGCGTACCGAAGCCGGACAGGCGGAAGTTGCCATCGGGCGACTGGTAGTCAGCCTGGGCGCTCATGCAGGCGACCAAGGCTGCGGCCGCCAGAGGGAGGCGCCGAAGTTTCTTATCTAGCATTGGAGGGACTCCTCAACAGGGTTGACGGGACGCCGAATCGGCAAAACACCAGCTGCTTTTGGAAGTCGGTGTTGTGACCGAATGCGCCACCACTTTGCCTAAGGGCTTTGCGGTTGTCGTCAGAGTAGAGTTACCACTTGACACCAATCCCCTGAATAAGGTGTATCACAACGCGCAATTTTTCACTAACGCGCGAATTAGTGATTCCGGGATGGCAGGCTGTCGGCGATCTGCGCCTGCAGCAAGTCGGCCAGTGCCCTTCGGTCTGCGTGCGCGACCGACTGCAATGGCAGGATGTGAGCGTGCACGCGCAGCCCTTTGGCGGTGGCCACCCACCAGAGCGATTGCAGCAAGGTGGTGTCACCCACATAGGCCGCAATGGGACTCACGGCATGTTCAGGGTCGCTATAACGCAACACCACGGGCTGTATGGGCGCCGGGGCATCGATCGCGGCCTGTAACAAATTCGCGTGGAAGTGCATGACGCCATGGCCATCGCCGGTGGTGCCTTCAGGAAAGACCGCCACCGTGTGGCCCTCGCGCATGGCTTTGGACATCATGCCCAGGACGCGCATGGCATCCCGCCGGCGCTCCCGAACGAGGTAGAGGGTACCGGCTGCGGTGACCAGGCGCCCAACCAGGGGCCACTGCCCTACTTCGGCCTTGGACACAAAGCGCGAGGGCACCACCGCGTTGATGGCCACGATGTCAAGCCAGGAGACGTGGTTGGCCACCACCAGCTTCGCGCCGGGCCGCGCCTGGCCTTGCACAGTCAACTCGATGCCCAGGATGGTGAGCAACTGGCCGGACCAGCGTGCCGTTTCATCGTGCCAGCCTTGCTCGTCCAGCCGAGGCCAGACCAGGTAGGAGCGGCCATAGGCCCACAGCACGTGCAGCAAGACGCGCAGCAGCCGCCACCCCGCACGGGGAACGGCCGCCATCAGCTGCAGCAGGCCGGTCGGCCCAGGGCCGCCCTGGCGCCCCCCCAACGCCGCACTCATGCCGGCACGCGCCGGGTTTCAGCTTCGTGCGCAACCTGGCCAGCCACCAGGGTGAGTTGCACCTGCCCCGCCAGCTCGAACCCGGTGGAACTGAAGGCGAAGGGGGTGTGCTTGCCCTGGCTGACCAGCGCAGAGGGCTCCACCACCCAGCGCGCAGCCGGGTCGAACACCACCACGTCGGCCACGCCACCGGCCACCAGGCGGCCCGCACTGGACGACAGGGAGCCCAGGGCCTCGCCCAGAACCTTGACCGGCCCTTGCGTGACCACAGAGAGCGCGCGGCGCAGCTTGTCGGCATCAGGCTGGTCGCCCTGATCTGCACCTGACCATTTCAGGGCCAGGCTCAACAGCAACTCCAGGCCCGTGGCACCGGGTTCGGCTTCGCCAAACGGCAGCGTCTTGGCGTCCTCGTCCACGGGCGTGTGGTCGGACACCAGGGCGTCGAGCGTGCCGTCCAGCAGGCCGGCTTGCAGCGCATCGCGGTCACGGCCCTGGCGCAGGGGCGGCGTCACCCGCATGGCGGGGTTGAAGTAGCCGATGTCGACATCTGTGAGCAGCAGGGAGTTGATGCTCACGTCGGCCGTGATCGGCAGGCCTTGGGCCTTGGCTTGACGGATGAGCTCGACACCTTGGGCACTGGAGAGGCGACAGATGTGCACGCGTGCGCCCGTGGCCCGCACCAGCTCGATGATGGTGCCCAGCGCGATGGTCTCTGCGGCGACAGGCACGCCAGACAGCCCCAGGCGCGTGGCCACAGGCCCGCTGGCGGCCACACCCTTGCCCAGCCAGGCGTCTTGAGGACGCAGCCAGACGGTGTAGCCGAAGGTGGCCGCGTATTGCAGCGCACGTTGCAGCACCTGCGTGTCCTTGATGGGCGCTTCGGCTTGTGAATAGCCCACGCAGCCGGCTTCGTGCAACTCGGCCATCTCGGTGAGCGTTTCACCTTTGAGGCCACGTGTGAGCGCCCCCAGGGGGAACAGGCGGCAGCGGCTGAGCTTGCGCGCACGCAGCTTGAGCATCTCGACCAGGCCGGGTTCGTCCAGCGTGGGGTCGGTGTCGGGCAGGCAGACCACGCTGGTCACGCCACCGGCGGCGGCGGCAGCCAGTTCGGATTCGAGCATGCCTTCGTGTTCGTGGCCAGGCTCCTTGAGGCGCGCGGCCAGGTCCACCAGACCCTGGGCGACGATCATGCCGGTGGCATCGATGACGCGATCAGCCGCGAAGTCGGCGCTGGCGGCGCCAATGGCGCTGATGCGGCCCGAGGTGATGGCCAGGTCACCAACCTGGTCCAGGCCGGAAGCGGGGTCGACCAGGCGGCCGTTCTTGATCAGGATTTTCATGCTTCGTTCCCGGCGATGATGGACATGACCGCCATGCGAACGGCGATACCGAAGGTCACCTGGGGCAGGATCACGCTTTGCTTGCCATCGGCCACGGCGGAGTCGATCTCGACGCCACGGTTGATCGGGCCCGGGTGCATGACGATGGCGTCGGGCTTGGCCAAGGCCAGCTTGGATTCGGTCAGGCCGAACTCCTTGAAGAACTCGCCGGCGCTGGGCAGCATGCCGCCACTCATGCGCTCGTTTTGCAGGCGCAGCATGATGACAACGTCCGCACCTCGGATGCCCTCCTCCATGCTGTGGCACACGCGCACGCCCATCTCGCGCAGGTCACCGGGCACCAGGGTGCGCGGGCCCACCACACGCACTTCGGGCACGCCCAGCGTGGTCAGCGCATGGATGTTGGAGCGGGCCACACGCGAGTGCACGATGTCGCCCACGATGGCCACGGTCAGGTTGCTGAAGTCCTTCTTGTAGTGCCGGATCGTGTACATGTCCAGCAAGGCCTGGGTGGGGTGCGCGTGGCGGCCGTCACCGGCGTTGACCACGTGCACATGCGGCGCCACGTGCTGGGCGATCAGGTAAGGCGCCCCGGATTCGGAGTGGCGCACGATGAACATGTCGGCCTGCATCGCGCTGAGGTTGGCGATGGTGTCCAGCAGGCTCTCGCCCTTGGAGGCCGATGAACGCGCGATGTCGAGGTTGATCACGTCGGCGCTCAGGCGCTTGGCCGCGATCTCGAAGGTGGTGCGGGTGCGGGTGCTGTTTTCGAAGAACAGGTTGAAGACGCTCTTGCCGCGCAGCAAGGGCACCTTCTTGACTTCGCGGTCGTTGACGCTCAGGAACTGCTCGGCCGTGTCCAGGATCTGGTGGATGATGGGCTTGGGCAGTCCTTCGGTGGACAGCAGGTGGATCAGCTCGCCATGTTTGTTGAGCTGTGGGTTGGTCTTGAGCATCAAACCCTCTCGAAATGGAATTGGAAGCGGCCGTCTTCGGTGCGGTCCAAGGACACGCGCTCATTGGCGGGCAGCGTGATGCGGGCTGCCGACAAGGCCGGCTCGATGGGCAACTGACGGCCACCGCGGTCCACCAGCACGGCCAGGGTCACGCTGGCGGGGCGGCCGAAGTCGAACAGTTCGTTGATCACGGCGCGCGTGGTGCGGCCGGTGTAGAGCACGTCGTCGATCAGCAGGATGTGGCGCCCTTCCACCTCGAAAGGCAGGTGGGTCGCGTCCTTGGTGGTGGACATGCCGCGCGAGCTGAAGTCGTCACGGTGCAGCGCCGACGAGATCACGCCGTGGGGCATCTTCAGGCCCAGATCGGCATTGAGCCGCTCGGCCAGCCAGGCACCGCCCGACCAGACGCCCACCAGGGTGGTCTCGGGGGTGACGATGCGGCGCAAGCCGGCCAGCAGATTGTCGTAAAGCGCCTCGGCGTCGAGGTGCAGGGTGTGGGGCGTGGAGTCGCTCACGGTGGCCTCTTGCTTGTCAGGGCTGTGGATGATCGTTGAAATATTGTTGCAGCAGGATGGCAGCCGAGGCGGCATCCAGGTCGCGCGCACCGTTGGCGATGGCCTCGGTGGTGGAGTAACGCTCGTCCACCTCGTGCACGGGCAGATGAAAGCGCCCACGCAGCTGGCCGCCGAACTTGCGCGCGCGCAG
>JACPOH010000215.1 GCA_016185075.1 Aquabacterium sp.
AGCAGAACTTCACGATGGTTCGCAACGGCGCCGACAAGCAGCGCACGCAGACGATCGTCGATGGCCTGCGTTCAGGCAACAACTGGGCGACTTCCGGACAGCTGATCGATCGCCTGGCCTTTGTCGTCTGCTCGGGCCTGACGACGGCACAGGTGCAGGGCCTCGTCGAAGCCGCTGCCCTCAACAACACGGCGATCGATGCTGCCAACTGCGCGAACATGGGCGAGAAGCTTGTGGTGAGCCCCGGCGCGACGGTCGTGGTCGGGATCGCCGCGCGTGACCCGTCCGGCACGAACCGCTCGCCGTACAGCTTCCCGAATCCGTCGCTGGCGCAGATCGGTGTCACGCAGCCGATGAATGCGCCGGTGCTCGACCACGTCGACATCGTCGGTGGCAACGTCACCGGCCTCGTCGACCCAAGCTCGCCCAACTATTCCGGTGCGTGGCCCATCAACGAGAACTGGCTGAACCAGGACCCGAACAGCCCGAACTTCGGCAAGGTCGCCGGCCTCTCGGTGGTGCCGACGGCGGCGAAGAACCCGTCGGCCGCGAAGCTGACCAGCTTCTCGAACGCGACGTGGGTGACCAGCACCTCGGATGCGCAGCTCAAGCTGATGACGTACACCCTGCAGGCGGCCCAGTCGCGGTACGTTCGTCTGCGCGGGACCAACATGCCGGCGTCCGTGCCGTACGAGACCGATGCGGACGGCAATCCCCTTACCGACCTGTTCACCAACACCGGCAACACCACGTTGCTGCGCATTCCGTGCCTCACGGTCGGCACGAACGTGCCGCCGGTCGGGTCGCGCTCGCAGTACACCCAGGCGAGCGTGGACGTCAAGCCGATCGACGGCTGCCCGAGCCACTTGCCGATCGCGACCAGTGGCGCCGCGTTCGCCGGCGGGCCGGTATCGACCAATCCGATCGCGGGCAAGAAGGCGGTCGCGTATGACGTCGCCGCCTGGGCCGACCTCTGGTTCTACAGCAACCCGGTCTACATCCAGGTCACCGGGAGCGTGGCCGTCCAGGGCGTCGACAGCGCGGTGTACGCAACCGCCAAGCCGGCGACCCAGGTCGCCAGAAAGGCGAGGCCTGCCGGCCAGTACAAGCTCGCCACGGTGGCAAGCCTCAGCAACTAGATCGCGCGCGCCTGCCAAGGCGCGTCACATGCAGCAGGCGCCGCGCTCACGCTCGGCGCCTGTCACTTTGACGACGATCGCTTCGACTCCTCTCATGTCCATCTCCTCGAACCTGGCCGACTTCGCTCCCGTCAAC
>JACPOH010000274.1 GCA_016185075.1 Aquabacterium sp.
TCGTTGTGGCATTGCGCGCATTGCTGGCCCTGCGTGCCGTCGTGCTTGTCGTCCTTCTTGTGGCAGCTGTAGCAGGCCATGCCCGTGTTGCGGAAAGCCTTGAGCCCGCCTTGATGGCAGTCGCTGCACTTGATCTGGCTGAGTGCATGGGCATTGCGCAGCGCAAAGCGGGTCTTGTCATGGTCGAAGCGGCCCGCGGTGGCGCGCCAGTCGCGCTCGGAGTGACAGTCCACGCAGGCTTTGCCCAGCGTGCCTTCGTGCTTGTCGTCCTTCTTGTGACAGGCGTAGCACTCCAGTGGCGCTTCCTTGTACATGGCGCTCTTGTGGCAGTCTTTGCACTCGACCTTGCCGTGCTTGCCCAGCAGGGGGAAACGGGTCTTGCCATGGTCGAAACGGGGTGGGTCCTTCCAGCCGCTTTCGCTGTGGCAGGAGGCGCAGTCCTTGCCCAAGGTCTCCTTGTGCTTGTCGTCCTTCTTGTGGCAATCCCAGCAGGTCTCGGGCAGCTTCTGTTTGTAGAGCGGGCCGGTGTGGCAGTCGGTGCAGGCGGTCTTGCGGTGCTTGCCCTTGAGGTCGAAAGAGGTGTCGGTGTCGTGGTTGAAGTTGACCGTCTTCCAGGCCTTGGCGCCGTGGCAGGTCTCGCACTTGGCGCCGAACTGGCCTTTGTGCTCGTCATCCTTCTTGTGGCAGCCGATGCAGGTCTTGGGCGTGTCCTTGTAGCGCCCGTTGCCGTGGCAGTCGTCGCACTTGGCCTTGGTGGCGTGCTTGTCTTCCAATGCGAAGTGGGTCTTCTTGCCGTGGTCGAAGTCGGTGTTCTTCCAGCCGGTCTCGCTGTGGCAATCCGAGCACTTGCCGCTGATGCCGCCTTTGTGCACGTCGTCCTTCTTGTGGCAGCTCAGGCAGTCGCTGGCAGCCTGCCAGTACTTCTTGCCGCTGGCGTGGCACTTGTCGCAGGCCACGTCCAGGTGTCTGGCCTTGAGCAGGTAGTCAGTCTGCTTGTGGTCAAAGCGTCTGGTGTCCAGCTGCACGATTTTGGCTTGCCGGCCCTTGTGGTCGGTGTGGCAGCTGCGGCAGGTGGCATTGGGCTGGCGGCCGTGGAAGCCCGTGTGCGCCTTCATGTCCTGGCCGACCTCCTTGTGGCAGGTCACGCACAGCGCATCCTGACCTTTGGGGTTGAATCGCACATGGCAGTTGGCGCACTCGTGTTCGACCTTGGCATGGCCTGCGATGACCTCGCCCGGTGCCAGCACAGACTCGATGGACTGCGCGTGTGCAGGCGCCAGCAAGATGGCCAGCAGCAGGCCGATGACCCAGCCAAAGTGGCGCAGCCAGCGCGAGCTCATGGGGAGGGCATCCGCGCGCGTTCAATAGGCATGCACGGCCACGACATGGAAGATCGCGCACAGCACCATGATCCACACAAAAGGCACATGGGCCACGTGCCACATCGAGAACAGGCGCTCGAAGGTCTGGAACTGCGCGGCGCGTTGAACTGCCATGGCGTAATCGTCCACCTGGACGCAGCAGGCGCGGTAGCGCGCAATGGCCTGCGTCTTGGACCACTTCTGCCCCTTTGTGTGTTCTTGCCCGTTCGCGCCCTGCTTGATGAGCTTCTTCACCTCGGCCTTGCACCGCTGGGCCACGCGCTGGCGCTGGAGGGGCAGCACAAACAGGCGCCACAGGTGGCGTGCACCTTGTGCGGGGCCGTTCTCGAGGGCGTCGCGCTCGAAGGCGTGCAGGGCTTCCAGCACGCTGGGCATGCTCTGCAGGCGGCTGTCTGCGGCCTGGTGCTGGTTGCTCAAGGCGCCGCGCAACCCGGCCAGCGTGGCCTTCTCGCCGCGCAGATCGGCATGCAGCCGCACATACAGGAAGCGCCCGACCACGCCGCTGAGCGCCACGATGACCATGGAAAACAGCGCCACGGCCGCATTGGTGGAGCCGATGTGGAAGGTCGAGTGCAGCAGGATCAGCCAGGGCCCCATGATGCCCAGCACCATGTGCGCCACGAACCAGTATTTGGAGGCGCCCCAGTTGTAGGTGACACGCCAGCGCTTGCGCAAGGGGTAGGTAAACAACAGCAGCATGGACACGCCGCCCGCCACGCCCAGCCAGTAGCCGGTACGCGACCAGGGCGTGAACCAGCCTTGCTGCGACACCCACCATGCGCTCAGCGTGAGCAGCGCCACGCCCAGGTAGATCAGCAGATCGGTGCGCAGGCGTGTGCGGGCTGCGCGCAGGCTGCCGCGTGCCGTGACCCCGTCTGTCTGGCGGGCAGATGCGGGTGCAGTGGTCGTGTCGGCCACGTTGAAGGTCGAGCTGGTGGCACTCATGGGAGCCTGTAGGGCAAGCGTTGGAGGAAGGCCTGTCGAGCCTGTCGCGCTGATTCTAGCCAGAGTGACCCTTTGAAAATGTGCGATTTGCACACGTTTAACATCGCTTACAGAATTCAGGCGGGCTGGGATGATCCTGGTCAGTTCAGCCTGAGTGCATCACTGGCACATTCACGTCTTCATGTTGATACCCGCCTATTTCGCTGTTTATGGTGGTGCCGCCGCGTTGGTCGCCAGGCAGGTCTGAACGAGCCGGCCTCGCTGCACCCCGTGGTGGACCCGAACCGCTGCTTCGGCTCGGGTGCCTGTGTGAAAGCCTGCCCCGAGCAGGCGCTGGGCATCGTCGACGGCAAGGCCACGCTGGTCAATGCCTCGGCCTGCATCGGCCATGGTGCCTGCGTGACGGCCTGCCCCAGCCAGGCCTTGTCACTCGTATTCGGTACGGCCGAGCGCGGCGTGGACATTCCGGTGCTGAGCAAGGAGTTCGAGACCAATGTGCCGGGCATCTTCATCGCCGGTGAACTGGGCGGCATGGGCCTGATCCGCAAGACGACCGAGCAGGGCCGCCAGGCCATGCAGGCCATACGCCAGCGCGTGGCGCAAAGCCGGGCCGAGGCCCCGCTCGACGTGGTGATCGTCGGGTCCGGCCCCGCGGGCATTTCGGCCGGATTGAGTGCGCTGCACCACAAGCTTCGCTACGCCATCCTGGAGCAGGAAGACGCGCTGGGCGGCACCGTCTACCACTATCCGCGCAACAAGGTGGTGATGACCGCGGCCGCCAAACTCGACATCGTCGGCAGCATGAACCTGGGCACCGAAGTGGCCAAGGAAAGCCTGCTGAGCTTCTGGCAGGGCGTGGTCAAGCAGACCGGCCTGCGCTTCCAGTTCAGCGAACGGCTCGAAGGCATCGACCGCCACGCGGATGGCAGCTTCACCGTGCGCAGCAGCAAGGCCAGCTATCACGCGAAGGCGGTCTTGCTGGCCCTGGGGCGCCGAGGTTCACCGCGCAAGCTGGAGGTACCTGGCGAAGAGCAGGCCAAGGTGGTTTACCGCCTGATCGACGCCGAGCAGTACCGTGGCCAGCGTGTGCTGGTGGTCGGCGGTGGCGACAGCGCGCTGGAGGCCGCCATCGCGCTGGCCGAAGAGCCCGACACCACGGTGACCTTGTCCTATCGCAGCCAGGCTTTCTCGCGCGTGAAGGACAAGAACCGGCAGAAGCTCAAACAGTTGCAGGATGCCGGACGTATCGAAGTCTGCCTGCAATCAAACGTGCTGCGGATAGAGGCAGCTCAGGTGCACCTGAAGACGCCAGAGGGCGAGCGCATGCTGCCCAATGACGCGGTGATCGTGTGTGCCGGCGGTGTGCTGCCCACCCCGCTCCTGCAGGCCATCGGCATCCGGCTGGAGACCAAATACGGGACGGCCTGAAAAGGCCACCTGATCGCCTCAGTTCGGCCCTTGGAAGCCGTTTTGGCGGAAGGTCAGCACCAGCGTGTCCCGCCAGCCGTGTTCGCCCACAGGTTGAATCGGCGTGGACTCGTGGATCACGCGTTCGTCGTCCAGCAGCAAGGTGCTCCAGGGCTGGGTCAGCGTGAAACGCACGCCATGCGGCCCATCGGCCTCGAACACCCGCGTCTCGCCACCTTTGACCTCGTGACGCTCCAGCATCAGCACGGCCACGAAGTCCACGCCATCGCGGTGCGCACCTTCGGGGGTGGGGCGGCCAATGCCACCCGTGGTGTCGACACGGAACTGGTGGGCCTCGATGTACCAGGTGGGCACGGGCTTGGCCTTCGCCAGCAGGCCGCCAATGGCCTTGAGCAAGGCCTGCCACATGGGGTGCGCGCAAATGGCTGTCGAAACCGCCGTGCAGCGCGTTGTAGGTCACGGGCTGCCAGTGGGCACGGTGCGGTGTTTGCGTCAGGGTGCCGGTGGCCGTGTCCAGCGTGAAGCAGCTGTGACGCCGAAAGCGGTAGTGACCACCATCGCGCAGGTGCTGGTCAGGGGGAAGGTCGTTCCAGCTGGCGTGTACCGCGTCGGCCGTGGCCTGATCCGTGTGCAGCGTGTTCAGCAGGGTGTCGGCGCTGATCACCGCCCAGCCTTGCTTGCACAGCGTGGCAGGGACCTGGTCCAGCGGGGAAGGGTTCAAAGCATCCATCCCGCGATCCTCGCACGAACCGCGAGCCCCGGCTGGCAGCAGGGCTTGAGACGCGTCAAATCATGGCGGCCTCAATTGGCCAGCGTTAGCTTCTTGCCCGACACCTGGACCTTGGCCCCCACCGCAAACTGCTGGTTCACGGTGTACTCGTGCACCGAGCCGTCATCGAGCTTGACCGTGGTCTTGTACACGGTGTGTTTCTTGACGTTCTTTTCGACTTCGTTGCCCGCGTAACCACCGGCCACGGCGCCACCCACGGTCATCACCGTGTTGCCGGTGCCCTTGCCCATCTGGTTGCCCACGAGCCCGCCCAGCACGGCGCCCGCCACCACGCCCACACCGCTGCCTTTGCCCTTGACCTCCACAGCCTGGACGGATTGCACCGTGCCATGTGTGGCCGCAGCCGCTGAAGCCGAGGAACTGGCTGCGGTCGATTTGGCAGGGGCAGTGGTGCCGGCATGGGCCTTGAGCGCCGTCAGCAAGCCCCCGGCGACCAGCGTCAGCCCGACAAGGGCACTGACCACGCGCAACACCGTGCGCTGGCGGCGAGCCTGCCAGCTGAGGGCACGAGCCTGACGGGACTGAACCGGATGATGGCGATGGTGGTGGGTCATGGCAGTAATGCGATGCAGTGGCGAACGTCAGCAGTGTGACACGCGCGGGTGGGTTCGGTTCCCCTGGCGGCGCAACATGCGCTCACACCAGGGGCATTCAGGCTGAAAGGCCATTCAAGCCTGGCGCACCGGGCGGGGCTTGCCGTCGCGGTCGATGGCCACATACGTGACATGCGCCTCGGTGACCTTGACCAGCAGCGGGTCGGCCGGGCGGCGTTCCGCCCAGACCTCGACATGCACCTTGATCGAGGTGTTGCCGATCTTTTCGACGCGGGCGTAGAAGGACAGCACATCGCCCACGGACACCGCATTGCGGAAAACGAACTCGTTGACGGCCACGGTGGTGACGCGACCCCGGGAAATGCGGGCTGGCAGGATGCAGGCTGCCAGGTCCACCTGCGACATGATCCAGCCCCCGAAGATGTCGCCGTTGCCGTTGGCGTCCTTGGGCATGGGCATCACGCGCATGACCAGCTCCATTTCGGGGTGCAGGTCGGTCGGCGTCAACAGGGTATTGGGTGGGGGTGCAACGGTCATGGGGAATCGGGCCGACAATCGGCATCTACAACATCAGGAAATGCATTGTTCCAGAATGCGCCGCTACGCACACACCCCTGCGCCTGAAAACCAGGCATCCACCACGGAAACCCGCCGTTCCGATCGCGACACGCTGGCCCGCCTGTGGCCGTATCTGTGGGCCTACAAGTGGCGCGTGGTGCTGGCACTGGCGTTCATGATCGGCGCCAAGGTGGCCAATGTGGGTGTGCCGCTGCTGCTGAAATCGCTGGTGGACAAGCTCGCGCCCAACGCCAGCAGCGCCCAGGCCATGCTGGTAGTGCCGGTGGGCTTGCTGGTGGCCTATGGGCTGCTGCGTTTGTCGACCTCCCTGTTCACCGAGCTGCGCGAACTGGTGTTTGCCAAGGCCACCGAAGGCGCTGCGCGCAGCATCTCGCTGCAGGTGTTCTCACACCTGCATGCCCTGAGCCTGCGCTTTCACCTGGAGCGCCAGACCGGCGGAATGACGCGTGACATCGAGCGCGGCACCCGCGCCGTGCACTCCCTGATCTCGTACTCGCTCTACAGCATCGTGCCCACCTTGATCGAGGTCACGCTGGTGCTGTCCTTGCTGGCCGTCAAGTTCGACATGGTCTTCGCATGGATCACGCTGGCGGCCTTGGTGATCTACATTGCCTTCACCGTCTCGGTCACGCAATGGCGCACGCGCTTTCGCCGCGAGATGAACGAGCTGGACTCCAAGGCCCACACCCGCGCGATCGATTCGCTGCTCAACTACGAAACCGTCAAGTACTTCAACAACGAAGCCTTCGAGGCGCGCCGGTACGACGAAGCCCTGGAGCGCTTGCGCCGCGCCGGTGTCAAGAGCCAGCAGACCTTGTCCCTGCTCAACACGGGCCAGCAGACCATCATCGCCATCGGCCTGATCCTGATGCTGTGGCGCGCCACCGGTGGCGTGGTGGAGGGGCGCATGACGGTGGGCGACCTGGTCATGGTCAACGCCTTCATGATCCAGCTCTACATCCCCTTGAACTTCCTGGGTGTGATCTACCGTGAGATCAAACAGTCTCTGACTGACTTGGACAAGATGTTCACGCTGATGCAGCGCGAGCGCGAGGTGGCAGACTCGTCAGACGCCAAGCCGCTGCTGCTCAAGGGCCCTCCATCGGTTCGCTTTGATCATGTTGAATTTGCCTACGACCCCGCACGCCCCATCCTGCACGATGTGAGCTTCGAGATCCCGGCCGGGCAGACCGTGGCCGTGGTGGGGCCCTCG
>JACPOH010000275.1 GCA_016185075.1 Aquabacterium sp.
GGCGAGGCGTTTGTGCCTCGCCTCATGCTGCCCTTGAGCCTGAGCTACGACCACCGCGTCATCGATGGCGCCTCGGCGGCGAAGTTCAACACCTACCTGGCCAGCCTGCTGGCCGACTTCCGCCGCGCGCTGGTGTGAGCGAGGGAACAAGCACATGGCATTGATCAACATTCCCGTCCCCGACATCGGGGACATCGCGGACGCGGCCGTCATCGAGATCCTCGTCAAGCCTGGCCAGACGATTGCGGCCGAGCAAAGCCTCATCACGCTGGAGTCGGACAAAGCCTCCATGGAAGTGCCTTCTCCTCAAGCTGGGGTGGTGGGCGAAATCAAGGTGAAGATCGGCGATCGCGTGGGCCAGGGCCAGGTCATCCTGACGCTGGATGCAGCAGGGGCTGATGCAGGCGCTCCAGCGGCATCTGCGCCTGCCGCCGCGCCCTCATCGTCAACCGGTTCGGCCGCCGTTGTCGCTTCAGAGGCCAACGCTGTCACGCCATCGGCAGCATCGCCCGTCGCTGCGACGGTCAACGCACCCGCAGACACCGACTGCGACGTGCTCGTGCTCGGCGGCGGCCCGGGCGGCTACAGCGCTGCCTTCCGCGCGGCCGATCTGGGCCTCAAGGTGATCCTGGTCGAGCGTTATGCCGAGCTGGGCGGCGTGTGCCTGAACGTGGGCTGCATCCCCTCAAAGGCTTTGTTGCACGTGGCCGCCGTCATGGACGAGGTCAAGCACTTCGACGCATTGGGCGTGAGCTTTGCTGCGCCTACGTTGGATCTGGACAAACTGCGCGCGCACAAGAGCGGCGTCACCCGCAAGCTCACCACCGGCCTGGCTGGCATGGCCAAGGCCCGCAAGGTCGAGATCGTGCGCGGCTATGGCTCGCTGGTCGACGAGCATCACGTGCAGGTGGAGCTCACCAGCGGCAGCAGCCAGGACAAGACGGGCGACAAGCGCACCGTCAGCTTCAAGCGCGCCATCATCGCGGCGGGCTCGCAGGCCGTGCGTCTGCCCTTCCTGCCCGATGACCCACGCGTGGTGGACTCAACCGGCGCCCTGGCGCTGCCGGCCATCCCCAAGAAGATGCTGGTGATCGGTGGCGGCATCATCGGCCTGGAGATGGGCACGGTGTACTCCTCGCTCGGCGCGCAAAGTGGCACACGGATCGACGTGGTCGAGATGAGTGACACGCTCATGCCCGGCGCAGACCGCGATCTGGTCAACGTCTGGCAGAAGTTCAATGCCGGGCGCTTCGACCGCATCATGCTGGGTACCAGGACCGTGTCCGCGCAAGCCACACCAGAGGGCATCCGCGTGAGCTTCGAATCGGCCAAGCCTGGTGTCGATGCGCCGTCGCCCGAAACGTATGACCTGGTGTTGCAAGCCGTGGGGCGCAGCCCCAATGGCCGCAAGATCGGTGCGGACAAGGCTGGCCTGACGGTCAACGAGCGCGGCTTCATACCCGTGGATGCGCAGATGCGCAGCAATGTGCCCAGCCTGTTTGCCATCGGTGACATCGTCGGGCAACCCATGCTCGCCCACAAGGCCGTGCATGAAGGGCATGTGGCCGCGGAAGTGATTGCCGGAGAGCTGCAAGGCAACCATGAGCTCGCCAGCGCCGCGTTCGACCCGCTGGTGATACCCAGCGTGGCCTATACCGACCCTGAAATCGCCTGGGTCGGCCTGACCGAAGAGCAAGCCAAGGCGCAAGGCAAGGCCATCAAGAAGGGTTTGTTTCCCTGGGGGGCTTCCGGGCGCGCGCTCGCCAATGGCCGCGCAGAGGGCTTCACCAAGCTGCTGTTCGATGCCGAGACCGGCCGCGTCGTGGGTGGTGGCATCGTGGGTACGCACGCGGGCGATCTCATCAGCGAAGTGGCCCTGGCCATCGAGATGGGTGCCGACGAGGTCGACATCGGCAAGACCATCCACCCCCACCCGACCCTGGGTGAAAGCGTGGGCCTGGCCGCCGAAGCCGCACACGGCTCCTGCACCGACCTGATGCCGGTGCGCAAGCGCTGATCAAGGCCCGGCCATGGCCCCCAGGGCCGTGCGCCCAGGCTTGCCGGATGGCGGCCTGGGCACAATGCCCACCCCCGTCTTGTACTGGTGCTCGACACGAAGGTTTTCGGCGATGGCACCAGGCGGCGTGAAGCTCGGGCCGGCGTCGGGCTGGTTGAGCACGGGTGAGCCCGCCAGCGGCAAGCCGTTGGTATCCAGCTTGGGGTCCTGTCCTGCCATCATCCTGGCTCCCTTCGTTTGCACATCCGCCGCGCTGCCCGGCTTGCTGGGATACCAGTTCGGTGGCACATGGTTCGTGCCGACGAACTTCAAGGTGCCGGCCTGGCTCAGGAAGCGCCATTCATTGTCGGACTGCTGCCAGAACACATTGGACGCGGCCTCGACCGTGGCACCTGGCGGGGCCAGGCCATCACGGCCGATCTGGAAGGGCACCACGTACCAGAAGGCCTTCTGCGCCACCCGGCTCACCAGCGTGTTGTGATAGAAAAACAGCACGCCATTGCGCCCGCGCTCGATGCTGTTGTCAAAGCCCCAGTGAATCACGTTGACGGCGAAACCGATTGGCGCGCTGCTGTCATTGATGATGAGGTTGCCATAGACCCAGGCGTAGGGGTAGAGCGGGTCCTGCTGCAGGACCTTGAATTGCTCCTCTTCGGTCTCGACCAGATCGAGTGCCCGCGCGCTGGCCAGGATCTTGTTGTAGCGGATCACGGTGCCGCTGCTGCGGTCTTTCAGCGACGAACCACCAAAGGCCTGGCCAATGAAGTTGCCTTCGTACAGGGCGCGCCGGGCCTGCACATACAGGTTGTGTTCGGTGTAACTGCCGAGGTTGCCATTCTGGTAAAGCAGGTTGCGTCGGATGATGACGTTGGCGCTGTACTCCTGCGGCGTGTCGCCTTTGGTGTTGGTGAACACGCCCAGGCCATTGCCCGTGATCTCGCAGTTCTCAACAGTGAGGTCGTGCACGCGCACGGCATAGATGGCGGCCGAGAAGCGGGAGTAGGTCTGCTCATCGCCAGCCATGTTGACGAAACGGTTGCCGATCTTCGCGCCGGTCAGCTTCAGATTCTGGATGACGATGTGCCGAGGTGTGTAAGTCTCGCGGTCATCGGTCGGCAGCTTGTAGATCAGGATGATGCCGGCGTCTTCGATGACCTTGCCGAACTGGGCCATGCGCGCATCCCTGGCCGTGACAGCCTTGTCACCGGAGATGACGGGGCGCAGGCAGGTCTCGCTGGTGACGCCATTGATGATGACGGGGGCGTTCGCCGTGCCTTGTGCACGCAGGCCGAACTTGGTGCGGTAGGGCTCTGAGCGGTAATGGACGTTGACCACATCGCCCGCCTGCAGGTCCAGCCAGGGCACGTCGGTGAGCTCGGTGAAGCGCTGGCCGGGGCCGACGTCGTAGGTGGCGTGGCTGCCTGTCAGACGGCCTGCGCAGGCGGTGGGGGGTGTCGGCTTGACGGGCGGGGGCCAGTCTGCGGCCACATCGGCCTTCGATGCACCGGAAGCGCCGGAGGGGGCCGGCGGTGTGCTGGCCACCTCCGTGGCCGCTCGGGTCACGGGTCGCGCGGGCCTTCCGGACTGGCTGGACGCCGCCAGGCTCACCGTCAAGCCAAGCAGGGTGGCCGCAAGGGTGGGGAACAGCAGATGAAGGAACTTCTTGTTTGCCATGAGGCCATGCCAATGTGCTTGAACCATCCAGTGGCCGCAATGTAGCAGTTGAGCGGCTGACGCACACGAGGCAGGGGGCTTTCAATGGAAATCACGGCTGGTGGTGGCCAGGCTGCCCAGCAGGGGCGTGAGGTCGCGCAGGTAATGCGCGATCAGATGGCGCACCTCGCCTTCACGTTGCCACACGCCATAGACGGCCAGCAGGCGCGCTTGGAGCAAGGCCTGGCGGAAGCGGTCGCGCACGTGCGTCCAGACGACCACATTGACCGTGCCGGTTTCGTCTTCCAGCGTCACGAAGATCACGCCAGAGGCGGTGGCGGGTTGCTGGCGCACGGTGACGATGCCGCAGGCGCGCACCAGCCGACCGCCCGGGAAGTCACGCAAGTCCTGGGCGGTGGACAGGCGCTGGGCAGCCAGCTTCGGGCGCAACAGAGCAAGGGGATGGCGCCTCAGGGTCAGGCCCAGGGAGACGTAATCGAACACGATCTCCTCGCCTTCGGGTGCCTGTGGCAAGGTCAGCCAGTCCTCCTCGACCGGGGCCTCGCGCAACAGCAAAGGGGCGCGATGCAGGGCGGAAGCCTCCCAGACCTGCTGCCTGCGGTGGCCGGACAGGCTCATCAACGCATCGCCTGCGGCCAGAGCCCGCATGTCGCCTTGGTCAAGGTCAGCGCGGCGAGCCAGATCGTCCACATCGGTGAAGAGCGCCTGCTCGCGCGCCCGCACGATGCGATCTGCCGCCTGACGGGACAGGCCTGCCACCAGGCGCAAGCCCAGCCTCACCGCGGCCTGATCATCCCTGGTGACCGAGGCCTGCCGACCTGCCTGCGCGCGGCGAGCCGTGCCAACCGAGGAGGTGGGGCGGCCCTCCAGGGTGCAATCCCAGTGGCTCTCCATCACATCAGGTGGACGCACCTCCACACCATGGCGACGTGCATCCTGCACGAGCTGGCTGGGCGAGTAAAAGCCCAGTGGCTGGGCGTTGAGCAAACCCGCCAGAAAGGCAGCCGGCTCATGGCATTTGACCCAGGCGCTTGCATAAACCAGCAAGGCGAAGCTGGCCGCGTGAGACTCGGGGAAGCCGTACTCGCCAAAGCCCTGGATCTGGTTGAAGATCTGTTCGGCAAAGGCCTGCTCATACTGGTTGGCCACCATGCCCTGGATGACCTTGTCCTTGAACTTGTGCACGCCACCTTTGCGCCGCCAGGCGGCCATCGAGCGGCGCAACTCGTCGGCTTCGCCCGGTGTGAAACCGGCGGCCAGCACCACGATCTGCATCACCTGCTCCTGGAAGATGGGCACGCCCAGGGTGCGTTGGAGCGCTGCCTCCAGGCGAGGCGGGTAGGTGATGGCCGAAGGGTCTCGCCGGTGGATCTCGCGCCGCTCCAGATAGGGGTGGACCATGCCGCCCTGGATGGGGCCCGGGCGCACCAAGGCCACCTCCACCACGAGGTCATAGAACTCGCGAGGCCGCAGGCGCGGCAACATGCTCATCTGCGCCCGGCTTTCGATCTGGAAGACGCCGATGGTGTCGGCCTCGCAAATCATGTCGTAGGTGGCCTTGTCTTCCTTGGGGATGTCCTGCAACTCGAAGGCGTGCCCACGCTGCTGCCCGATGAAGTCCAGAGCCTTGCGCAAGGCCGTGAGCATACCCAGCGCCAGCACGTCCACCTTGAGCAGGCCCAGCGCATCCAGGTCGTCCTTGTCCCACTGGATGACGCTGCGATCGGGCATGCTGGCGTTTTCGATGGGCACCATGCGGCACAAGGCTCCCTTGGCGATGACGAAGCCGCCGGTGTGCTGGCTGAGGTGGCGCGGGAAACCGATGAGCGTACGCGACAATTCCTGCCATTGGCGCAAGCGAAGCTCGTTCGGATCCAGGCCCAGCTCCTGCAGGCGCTCGGGCTGGATGCCTTTGCCGTCCCACCACTGGTGGTTGTTGGCGACCTGCTCGATCAGCGCCGCATCAAAGCCCAGAGCCTTGCCCACATCGCGCAAGGCACTGCGCGTGCGGTAGCTGATGACAGTGGCCGTCAGGGCGGCGCGGTCTCGTCCATACCGCTGGTAGAGATACTGGATGACCTCTTCTCGGCGCTCGTGCTCGAAGTCCACATCGATGTCGGGCGGCTCGTTACGCTCTTTGGAGATGAAGCGCTCGAACAGGAGCGTGGATTGATCGGGGTCGACCTCGGTCACACCCAGGCAGTAGCACACGGCCGAATTGGCTGCGCTGCCTCGCCCCTGGCAGAGGATGTGCCTGGAGCGGGCGAAGCGCACGATGTCGTATACCGTGAGGAAGTATTTTTCATAGCCCAGCTCGGCAATGAGAGCCAACTCCTTGTCCACCTGCTGCTGCACGCGAGCGGGCACGCCTTGCGGGTAGCGCCAGTTGCTGTCTTCGTAGGTCAGGCGCCGCAGGTAGCTTGATGGTGTCTCACCAGCCGGCACCACTTCTTCCGGGTACTCGTATGTCAGTTCGTCCAGACTGAAGTCGCAGCACGCGGCCACATCCAGTGTGGCGGCCAGGGTATCGGCCGGGTAGCGTTGTGCCAGTTGCACGCGGCTGCGCAAGTGGCGCTCGGCATGGCGCTCCAGTTCGAACCCGCA